>NZ_JAKUFQ010000018.1:0-72107 GCF_022663475.1 Bacillus cereus group sp. BfR-BA-01382 | reverse complement strand
TTGGGATTATGAAGTCGGAGTTCCTCTACATAAAAGAATTTGAAAATGTAGAGCACTTTAAAATAGAATTAGAAAAATATATAGATTATTATAATACGAAACGGATTAAGGCAAAATTAAAAATGAGCCCGGTACAATACCGGACTCACTTTTATCAAGCTGCCTAATGAAATAACCGTGTCTAACTTTTAGGGGTCACTTCATTTTGAATTGCTCTTTTTTAAAACGTTTATCAATACGGTAAATGAAATTATACTTATCTTATTACGCCGTTTTCAAAACTTTAATACCTCTGACGATATTCCAAATAAAGTAATAAATTCCTACAAGAATGAACACTGCATATGTGATAATCATTCCAATTCCAGCACCGTCAGATTGATCGAAACCTAAACCGTACATTCCTGATACTGCTAGTCCTCCAAATAAGATTGCGTATGGGAAAACATGTGACCAAAATGCTTTTTTCGCATGATACTTCACTTCATCTTCTGCAACAAAGTACACGATAATTGGTAGTAAAAATGGTGCAAAAAATATACTAAAGTAACATAACGAAGATAAAATATTATTTCCTTTCATCCGATTCACCTCTAAATAGTTTTTGTTACCTTCATTATGTCAGGAAACCATTCTAGAAACTATCGCTTTACCTTTCACGAACGTGACATATTTGTAAGATTTCCCTCTAAAATAATCCCGCCTGAAATTTCAGGCAGGATTATTTTCTCTATATTCGATTCATAAACCAATATTGTGTAATTGCTAAATATTCACGTACATTCGATGGAATGATGATTGGTTTCGGTGTTTTTGCCGGAAGACCTTCTAATTGTAAACCTTGTTTGGCCGCTATTTTTTTCGCTCTAAACATATGAAAATCGTTTGTTACGATCATACCTTTTTTCATATCGGCTGGTATTAACGGTTTTGAGAATGTAATGTTCTCATCTGTGCTCGTAGATTTGTCCTCCATTATAATACGGTCTTCTGCGATGTTTTGTTTTATTAATCCTTGTTTCATTGCTAATGCTTCTGAAATGTCTTCACCTTTTCCTTGTCCGCCAGATACAATAGCAATTGTTTTCTCATGTGATTTTAAATATTCAGCTGCTTTATCAATACGATATTGCAATGAATAAGATGGTTTCGTCCCATTTACTTTCGATCCTAGTACAATTATGTAGTCAGCATCGTAGGTTGCATTCATATGCCCATGCTTATAAATGTGATATTGTAAAAAACCCATATACACGGCGCAAATCATTATGACAACTAAAATGCACTTCATTATTTTCTTCTTTCTCATATTCATATACTCCTATTTTCTTTTACTTCCTTCATGATAATATCCATTTATTTGTTTGTATACAGACAGATTTCAATAAACCCTAATTTATCCTCTAAAAGGTAATATTTATATTACTTTCGGGAATAGTAAGTACAACTTTACACGAAGGAGTGTCTCTATTGCTTCTCTTTTTATGTAACGTGTCGTTCTTTTTTATCTTATTTTTACTATCGCTTAAGTTACTCGGTAAATCCGCGTTAGCACAACTAACTCCTCATGATTTTGGGGCTATAATTTTTTTATCTTATTTAGCTTTCCAGGCCATACCCGTCTCTGGTGCTTTACAAGCATTTCTCGGTATGGTTGTTATCACATGTTTACATTTACTCCTTACAAAATTAAGCCTATTTAACAAACTAAATCGCTTTATTCTCGGACACCCTATCATTTTAATTAAACATGGTGATATTATTTTTGAGAACTTACAAAAAAGTAGATACCCCATTGCAGAACTCCTTTCTAATCTTCGCGTTGCAGGTTATCCAAGTGTTCATGAAATTGAATACGCTATTTTAGAAGCAAACGGCGCTATTAGTATTTTACCAAAAAGAGAACTTGTACCATTAACTCCAAAAGATTTAAACATAGATGTTAAGTATGCTGGGTTACCAATTGCCCTTATCGTCGATTCACAAATTCAATATGATAACTTAAAGTTAATACATAAAAATGAAAAATGGTTATATAAAGAATTAAAAGAAAAAGGAATTACAAATATTAAAAACGTTGCCTTTGCTTCTGTTCAAGAAACGGATGGATCTTTTGCGATTAGTTTAAAGGAATAAAAAATCCCCTTAATTGCTTAAGGGGATTTTCTTCATCATATCGCTTCTTTCTCTCCTGCCATATTTAATGGAACAGGATGTTTTATACGATTCATCGTAAATACGATAATCGCTGTCATTACTTCCGCAACTGGCATAACGAGCCAAATTCCGTTTATCCCAAATAATTTTGGCATAATCCATAACAATGGAAGAATAAATAGTAATCCTCGGCTCATTATAATAAGTACTGATTTCTTCGTTTGTCGCACTGATTGGAAGTACTCTCCATACACAATGTTATAACCTAAAAATACGTATTGGATAAAGAATAAACTAATACCTGTTAAGGTTAACTCCAATAATTCTGGAGATTGAACATCAAATAAACCAATGATATATTTCCCGAAGAATAATCCGACAATTATCGCAACGCCTCCGAGGACAACTGCAATTTTCACAGCAAACTTCAATCCTTCACGCAATCTTTCTGATAAGTTTGCACCATAATGGAAACTAGCAATTGGTTGCAATGCAGCACCTACACCGAAGAATAGTAGTAATGTCATTGCATGAATACTATTCACCATCGCATAGGAAGCTACTCCTACTTCTCCTGCATATTGGACGAATGCGATATTAAAACCAATCGTTACGATTGCAACCGTACTTTCTGCTGTAAAACTTGGGAAACCAATCACCATAATTTGTTTGACAGTATCCCATTCAAAATGGAATTTCGTCCACTTTAAGATACTACTTTTTCTAAAGAAATGAGTTAATAATACAAGGAAACCAATCGCTGCCGAAAGAATAGTCGCTGAAGCAGCACCTGTTACGCCCCATCCAAAAATAAAAATAAAGATGTAGTCAAACACGATATTTAATACAGCCGTTACAACAAGACCTGCCATCGCTAAATTAGGATTTCCATCATTTCGAATAAATGTACTTAAAATATTTTCTAAAACGTATATCATTCCAAATGTTAATAATACGTGTAAATAGTCTAATGCATACGGTAAAATCACTTCATTTGCACCAAATAAGTATGCTAAATCTTCTATTCTCCATAAGCAAATAGCTGCTAAAACACCTACGATAACAACTGCTACCGTCATTGATTGAGTAAAAATAGACCTTGCTCTCTCTCGTTTATTTTCACCTAATGCAATGGAATATAACGTTGCCCCGCCCATTCCAATCCATAATGAAATAGAGAAGAAAATCGAAAAGGCTGGAATAGCCACGTTCACTCCTGCTAAACCGTTCGCCCCAACTCCTCTACTAATCATAACCGCATCAATTACAATATTCACTGACATTAATACCATTCCGAGGACGGCTGGTATTAAATATGAAATAAATAAGCTTTTTATCGGTTTTTCTCTTAACTTTTCTGTTGCTTCCATACTCTAATATGCTCCTTTTTTTCAACTCTCTTTTCTTAGTTTAAACCTTCAAGTAACTTGAAGGTCAATAGAGAATTAAAAAATAGGTAACTGACTTATATGAATGAATGTAAATTTGTAATCAATTCAAAGGTTTTCATCTTATTTTTTTACTACAGGAATTTGAATTTCTGTTACTTGCTCCTCAGGATCTTCTGTTACAGACCAATCAATCAATCCAATCTCAATCGAATCTCCATGTACTTCGTAACCTTCTTTATCAATGTATGTAAGTAACTCCTTGTACGTTGCATCTGTTTCTTCATATGGTCCATGATGATAAGAACAAGCATATAAACCTTCTTTAATTTCATCTGAAGTATGCACTTCATACGGCATATAATCCAAAAGAATAAATACACTGCTATATGCTTGAAACTCATTTTGCATTAATCCTTTTTTCGCAACAGTTACACCAATATCTCCAGAAAATAAACTATCATCCATTTGCCTCATATTTTTTGCAACGAATGGATGTAGTACTCAAACATATCATCCGTCGTATTCGGGGCAACCGCAATTGCTGTAATTTTCCGCTGCGGGATCTCTTTAATTACCATTTGTTCAGCTTTTGCTTTTGTTGCTTCCTTAATTAAATGAATTCTATGCTCCATTTTCGCCAAAGCATACTCAATTTCTCTTTGTTTTTTCAACATCATTTCTTGTTGTTTTTCCAGTAAATTGAGTGCGTATGCTGGATTTCTTTCATCAATATATTTTTTAATTTCCTTTAATGGAATGTTTAATTGGCGTAAAAACTTAATCGTATCTAATAGTGAAAATTGATCGATTGTATAATAACGATAATTCGTTTGAGGATCAACAATGGACGGATGAAAAATTCCTTTTTCATCATAATACCTTAATGTAGATTCTGCGATATTATGCATTTTTGCCATTTCTCCAATTGTAAAACGTTTATTTAATAACATCTTTTATTTCCTTCCATTTCTATTTATTTCATTATATGTTCATTTTGTCTTCAAAACAAAAAAGAATTCCCATACGAGAATTCTTTTTTTACTATTAAACCTCTATTATTATAGGAAGAATCATCGGCTTTCGTTTTGTATTTGTATATATATACCTCCCTAACGCTTCTCTTACCTCCCTTTTCAAAATACCCCAGCTATTCACATTCTCTTTCTTTAAATTATTAATTGTAATAACAGCTAATTTATTTAATTCTCTTAAAAATTCTTCTGAATCACGAACATAGACAAATCCACGAGAAATAATATCAGGACCTGAAATTATTTCTCCATCCACTTTATTAAAAGTAATAACTATAACGAGCATTCCATCTTCTGAAAGTTGTTTACGATCACGTAATAATGCATTTCCAACATCTCCAATTCCTAATCCATCTACATATATATTTCCTGCCTGTATTCTTCTAGATTGAATTGCCACTTCATTACTTATATCTACAACATCTCCATTACGTACGATAAAGATATTTTCCTTTTCAATACCAATTGATTCTGCTAACAAACTATGGTGATGTAGCATTCTAAACTCTCCATGAATTGGAATAAAATATTTTGGCTTCATTAATGTAAGCATTAACTTCAACTCTTCTTGATATGCATGACCGGATACATGCACTCCAGTAGAACTACCTGATCCGTAAATCACCTTTGCTCCTAATGAAAATAAATTATCGATAATTCGAGAAACGTTACGTTCATTTCCTGGGATAGGGGTCGCGGCTATAATAACCGTATCTTCTGGTAAAATATCCACTTGTCTATAGTTTCCACTAGCTAAACGCGCTAAAGCTGCCATTGGTTCTCCTTGACTTCCTGTACAAAGTAATGCAACCTGCTTTGGATCTAAACGATTTACCTCATTTGCTTCAATTAACATACCTTCTGGAATATGTAAATAACCTTTCTCTAGAGCAACCTCTACTACATTTACCATACTTCTCCCTAGCAAAGCTAGTTTTCGATTTGTTTTTATACATGCTTCAACTATTTGCTGAACACGATTCACATTAGAAGCAAACGTAGAAATAATTACTTTTCTATTTGCTTTCATAAATATTTCCTCTATCCGTTCTCCTACTGACCTTTCTGATGGAGTAAAACCTGGGCGTTCTGCATTTGTGCTTTCAGATAATAAAGCTAGTACACCTTCAATTCCTATTTTAGCCATTTTATGAATATCAGGATGTTGATTGTTTACTGGTGTTAAATCAAATTTAAAATCACCTGTATGTACTACAGTACCTTCTGGTGTATGAAAAACAATACCGAGACAATCCGGAATACTGTGGTTCGTTTTAAAAAAGGTTGCCTTAATAGAACCACAATCAACTTCTGATTCTGAATGAATAACGATTAATTCCGTATCATTTTGAAGATTGTGTTCCTTTAATTTAATTTCAATTAAACCTAACGTTAACTTTGTTGCATAGATTGGTACATTTAGTTGTTTTAAAAAATATGGTATTCCGCCAATATGGTCCTCATGCCCGTGCGTTACTACTAAACCGCGAATTTTTTCTTTATTTTCTTGCAAATATGTGACGTCTGGAATTATTAAATCAATCCCTAATAAACTTTCATCTGGAAATTTAGACCCACAATCAATGACGACAATATCATTTTCATATTGGATAGCATACATATTTTTTCCTATTTCATTTACTCCACCTAAAGCAACAATAGACAAGTTATTTTTTAATGAATTCAAATGATAAAACCTCCTTTTCACATTTATAATTCGTGAAATAGCATTTAGGCTTTATTATTTGTAATGAAAAAGGACTTCATACTATTTTATACATATAAAATTCACACGCTACTCTTACACCTATATCTCAATAAGACAGCTTCTTCCTCAAAAAGCTCCCATTTTTTCATTGATTTTTTATAAAATCTATTATATATTAATTACAGGTTCAAATTACGAGTTCAAAAGAACTTGTAATCAGACCCTTTTGTTTAATGGGTTTTACATATTTTCATTAGGCAAATTCCGAGAAATCGTATGATAAAACTAAAAATGATGAGGAGAGGATCAGATGGAATTCGAATTTTTCTTTCAAATTGCACTTATTTTATTAAGTACAAAGCTTGCTGGTGATCTTAGTGTTAGATTAGGTCAACCTTCTGTGCTAGGTAAATTAATTGTCGGTATCGTTATCGGCCCAGCTATATTAGGTTGGATTGAAAATTCAGAGCTTCTAACACAATTAAGTAATGTCGGTGTTATTCTTTTAATGTTTATGGCAGGACTTGAAACAGACTTAGATGAATTAAACGCAAATCGCAATTCTTCTTTAGCAGTTGCACTCGGAGGTATCATTCTTCCATTCGTAGGTGGTTACGTTTCCGGTCTTGTTATGGGAATGGAACAAGGAAACGCTGTATTCTTAGGGTTACTTCTATGTGCGACAAGTGTTAGTATTTCCGTTCAAACACTTCGTGATTTAGGTAAAATGAAAACACGTGAGAGTACGACGATGCTTGGAGCCGCTGTATTTGATGATATTCTTGTTGTTATTTTATTAGCATTCGCAATGAGCTTCTTAGGCACTGATGATGTTAACTTAACAATGATTATCTTGAAGAAAGTAGTATTCTTCGCTTCTATTATTTTAATTGGATGGAAAGGTGTACCAGTGATTATGCGTTGGTTATCACCATTGCGCGTATCTGAGTCTATCGTGAGCGCAGCTCTTATCATCTGTTTCTCATTCGCATATTTCGGCGAATTATTAGGAATTGCTGGTATTATTGGTGCTTTCGCTGCTGGTATTGCAATTTCTCAAACAAACTACAAACATGAAGTAGAAAAGAAAGTAGAACCAATTGCTTACGCTATGTTCGTTCCAGTATTCTTCGTTAGTATCGGTATGAATATTACATTTGACGGTATTGGCAATCAAATTTGGTTCATCCTAGCATTAACAGTAATCGCTGTATTAACAAAACTAATTGGTTGTGGTGTTGGTGCACGCATGACTGGATTTGATGCAAAGTCTTCTGCAATTATCGGTTCTGGTATGGTTTCTCGTGGTGAAGTTGCACTTATCATCGCAGGAACAGGACTCTCTTCAGGTCTATTAGCACAAGATTACTTTACAGCAATCGTTATTGTCGTTATTTTAACTACAATGATTACACCACCAATGTTAAAATATACTTTTGGTGCTAAAGATAAAGCAATGAATGAAAGCAAGTAAATAAGTTTACTATAATAAAAGGAGATTGCTATCTTATAAAATAGCAATCTCCTTTTTGTTTTACCCTTAAACAATCTCGTTCTTTTTTAACCATTTTTCAAAAATAATTCGTGCTTCTTCATCATCGATATCATTACTAAATGAATACACCTTAATGCCATAATCATCTATATATTCGCCTAGTTTCATTTCCTCCACTTTCTTATAAAAACCGTCTACCTCATAGTGCGGAAGATAAGCATCCCAAACTGGTTCATTTATTCTTTTGTACGCCGTCACTTCTAAATCATATCCATCTTCATAATATCCGATGTGATAATGTTTGTTCGGATCATATTTCTCCATTAAAAGTCCCCTCCTACTAAACAAAAGCGAGCCTTATATTACAGCTCGCTCCTCTCTCTATTTATTAAATACGTTCCATCGCCGTCTTCAACGTTCCAACAACAAAGGCAATTTCTTCACTTGAAATAATAAGCGGCGGTGCTAATGTTAAGACGTTATTATATCCTGCTGTTGTCATACCGTTGCGTCCTATAATTAAGCCCTTTTCTTTACAAGCATTTACGACACTTGCAATTTTTTCGTTATCAATTGGCTCTTTCGTCTCTTTATCATTTACTAGTTCGATTCCAACTAATAGACCTTTTCCTCTAATATTCCCAACAAGCGGATGTTCTCCAATTTCATCTTTTAGTTGCTCTAATAAAAGGGAGCCCATTTGTGCAGATCGCTCGATCAAATTTTCATTTTCCATAATCTCTAAATTTTTAAGTGCTAATGCACAAGCTGCTGGATTTCCACCAAATGTATTAATATGGCGGAAAAATTCATATTCTCCCTTCCCTTTAAATGCTTCATATATTTCTTTTTTCACAGCTGTTGCAGATAATGGTAAATATGCGCTCGTAATGCCTTTTGCCATCGTAATAATATCTGGCTTCACATCATAATTCATAAATCCAAATGCTTTTCCTGTACGACCGAAGCCGCAAATCACTTCATCACTAATAAGCAAGGCACCGTGTTTTTGACACGTCTCATGAACAGCTTTCATATAGTCTTGTGGTGGCATTAAAATGCCCCCACCTGTAATAATTGGTTCCATAATAAAAGCGGCAATTGTTTCACTTAATTCCCACGTCATAACACGATCGACTTCTTTCACACATTCTACATCATAAATATGCTGCCCTTCAATCTCAGGCATACGGTAACAATCCGGTGGTGTTACATGTAAAAATCCTGAAGCAAACGGCTCATATTGATATCTACGCTGCGCTTGTCCCGTTGCTGCCATTGTCGCCAGTGTATTCCCATGATACCCGCGATAACGTGACATAAATTTATAACGATGTGGTTCACCTTTTTGAGCATAGTATTGCCTCACTATTTTAAAAGCTGTTTCGTTCGCTTCTGAACCACTATTTGAGAAAAAAATAACATACTCTCCCCCAAGCCACTCATTTAACTTTTCAGCAAGCTTTATAGCTGGTTCATGAGATTGTGACATTGGAAAGTATGATAATGTTTGTAATTGCTTATAAGCCGCTTCTGCGAGCTCCTTTCTTCCATATCCACTATTCACACACCAAAGGCCACTCATAGCATCTAAATATCTTTTTCCTTGTATATCTTCAACCCAGCACCCTTCAGCTTTTGCCCCTACCATTGTACTATTTGGACTAAAGGGACGCATTCCGTGCCAAACATATTGCTCATCTTTTGCTAATAATTCATCAGTTTGCTTCGTTTTCATCATTACTTCCACCTTCCATAACAACTTATTTTTCACAAAAGCTGCGCTGGTACCATGATGATTTAAATTTCTCCCTGTTATTTTCATTCCACAAAATTAAGACAAATCCTACTTACAAATCAGTAATATTTACAAGAAAATGACAAAAGAAAAAAGAGCTTTTCTTATCTATCGAAAAGCTCCTCTTTTATTTAATGTGAAGATGCATCGCTAATACCATGACCAGTATTAGATTTCACAAGAATTTCATCAAATTTCGCTTCATCTTCTTTCTTACTAGATAAAACAGTTCCTAAATATGCTGCAAGAAATCCGAGCGGAATTGAAATAATTCCTGGTGTCGTATATGGGAATAACGCTTCCCCAACAAAAATAGCTTTTCCAGCTACAGGGTTCCAAACATTAGGACTCAACGCTACGAGAACAATTGCTGATACGAGCCCTACAATCATACCGGAAATAGCACCCGTTGTATTAAAACGCTTCCAATATATTGTAAATAAAATCACTGGTAGATTTGCACTCGCTGCAACTGCAAATGCTAATGATACTAAAAATGCTACGTTTAATGTTTGGGCAAATAATGCAAGTATAATAGATAGTATCGCTACTCCAATAGATGCATAACGAGCCATGGATACTTGCTCTTTTTCCGTTGATTTCCCTTTGCGAATGATCTCATTATAAAAATCATGTGCAAATGCTGATGCTGCTGTTAATACAAGACCTGCCACTACAGCCAAAATCGTCGCAAAAGCAATTGCTGATACGAAAGCAAATAAGAAATCTCCACCTAACGCTTTTGCTAATAAAGGTGCCGCCATATTACCAGCTGGGTTCGCTTTAATAATCGCTTCATTTCCTACAAAAGCCGCCGCACCAAATCCTAAGAAAATCGTCATAATATAAAATGCACCAATTAACCACGTCGCATATACGACAGATTGACGTGCAGTTTTTGCATCACGTACTGTAAAAAAGCGGACAAGTATATGTGGTAATCCAGCTGTACCAAGTACTAGTCCTAAATTTAAAGAAAGTGTATCAAGACCATCCTTATACTTTACACCTGGATTTAAAAATGAATCTTTTAATGGTGTAGCTGTTTTCATTTGAGCGAACATTTCAGTCACGCTGAAGTTGAATTTTGCGAAAACGATAACAGAAATAATAAACGTACCAGCCATAAGTAATACAGCCTTTACAATTTGTACCCAGCTCGTTGCTGTCATACCACCAAAAATAACATACACCGTCATAAGTGTTCCAACGATTAATACAGATGTCGTATATTCAATTCCTAATAATAATTTAATAAGTGCACCCGCGCCAACTAATTGTGCAATCATATAAAAGATAGAAATCGTCATCGTATTAAGAGCTGCGACTCCGCGAACTTTTTTCGCATCAAAGCGTGCTGCAATCATATCCGCCAAAGTGTACTTTCCTAAATTTCTAAGCGGTTCTGCAACAAGATATAGTACAACTAAATAAGCAACTAAAAAACCGATACTATAAAAGAATCCATCAAACCCAGTTAATGCGATTGCTCCGGCTATACCAAGAAATGAAGCAGCAGACATATAATCTCCAGCAATGGCCAGACCATTTTGCCAACCAGTTAATCCCCCTCCAGCCGTATAAAATTCACTCGCATTTTTCGTTTTTTTCGATGCAAAATAGGTTATGACAAGCGTACCAAGAACAATAATTAAAAATAGTGCAAACGCAGTAGTATTCAAGTTCAGCCCCTCCCTTTTTGCATATCTTGCAGAATTTTTCGGGAGATTTCATCAAATGATTCTGCTTTTTTGCTATAAATCATACATAGTGCCCATGTCATGATAAATTGGGAAAAAGCAAATACCCACGCCCATGTAACGTCACCAAATGCAGGTGTATTGAGCACCTTTGAATACGATGTTAAAATAGGTAATGCGATAAAAAAACTAAAAAAGAAAATACTCATTGGAATGATAAACTTCTTTTTCGTATTTAATAACAATTGAAATTCTTCCGACTGAACGACCTCTGTATAATTCACCTCATTTTGCAACTTACGTGCTGACGTATCATCTCGTTTCATTAACCGATCCCCTCTCTTACTTGAAATGCACTTCCCCCTTGCATACCTAAAGACTAAATTTTATAAATATTCAGAAACTTATACTTATTGTAGACAATCCGTGCATTCATGCAAAGATTTTTTGATAGACATTTTTCGGCAATTTCCCCTAAATTTTTAATATACTTTTTCAACATAAAGTGACACCTTACTTATTTTTTCCTCATTAAGACAAAAGCAGTGCTTAACGCACTACTTTTGTCTTTTTTTCCTTTTCTAAATTACGAGCTGTTTCGCTTAACTCAACCTCTTTTCCGTCTTTAAGTGTTCCAAATATAAAATCGAATACTGGATTTGAAACACCGAACCAAAACTTTTCGTTTTTATAATGGTGTAATATATGTTGTTTTTTTAGCCATCTTCCAAACTTAGTGACGGGACGAATCGGTCTATGGGCAATATAATGTTTCCATTCGTAAACGAGCAGCATAATAATCATTCCGATTCCAAATGAAAGTGTAATAGTAAGACTTTTTGTAATACCATATGCTATAAGTAAATATATAGTAAAACTAGGTATACTAAACCATACAGGTAAAAACAAAAGTTTTAAATCATCTGGATATACGTGGTGATCATAATGTAATCTTCTTAACATTTTTAATAGAAATGTGTTTTTAGGTGGCTTTATATGGAATAAAAAACGATGTGTCATATATTCATTCAGTGTATAGAAAACAATTCCAAACATACATGCTAACATGCCAAACCACGTTAAAAATTGCATTTTTAAAATAATAATGAAAATAAATAGAATGCTATACATAATGACGATATCATATTGTAAAAAGAACTCTTTCCCCACTTTCTTCATCTTGTTTCCCCCTTTTCCAAAAAAACAGCCGCAACATATCGTTACGACTATTTCTTTTCTATTCTTATTCTATTCACTTTACAAATTTGCCTGCTGTTCTATTGTCGAGAAAAAATTGTTTGGTCCAAATATATTTTGCTTTGGAATAATATGTTCCACTGCAAACACTGTTACTTCTCCTCTTTGCACTTCTCCAATAATGAGACCAAATATTTGATGATTTACTGCAAACGTCGGTTGCTTTGTTTGTAGCAATCTTGCAGCATTATGAAATACTGCTTCATATAGTGGATTTCTATCAGTAATTTCTTTTCGGATTTTTGGCGCTAACGTAATTATAATTTCTTTTCCGTCAATAGTGGTTCGATACATAAAAATCTCCCCTTCAATCTTATGTGAACAACTGTAAAGCTTTGTATGCAAAATGTATAGAGTAACCTACTAAAATAATACCTGCTCCGGCTGTTATGTAGCCAAGCGCTTTTGGTTTTAATAAAGTTCTTCCAAAATGTACAGAAAAAGCAATATTTAAATTCCATAAAATAATACCTGCAATAATGCAAAGACTGTACAAAAAAGCTTCTTGTTTCGTTACCTTCGTAAGTAATGAGCTAAGTGTACTTCCGTATATACCAAACCAAAAAACAAGATTTAATGGATTGGATATCGCAATTAAAAATCCTGCCATAAACGATTGCTTAAGACCACCTACCTCTTCTTTTTTATATTCCATGTTTGAGTGGGAAATTCCTTGTTTTACACTTTGAAATCCTAAATAAAATAACAAGAAAAAACCCGTGCAATACATGAAGGCTTGTACATATGTATACATAAACACAGAAGATAAACCGAAATAAATGAGAAGCATAAATAAAACATCTGCAGTCATTCCACCAATTCCAACAACCCAAGCATGCCAAAACCCACGTTCAATTCCTCGTTTTAACATTTCAATATTAATCGGCCCTACTGGCGCAGCTAATGAAATACCTAATACGATTTGCTGAATAATTGCTCCAATCATCGCTCTATCCTTTCTACTCTCTTTACTACTAGTTAATGATGTAATTTGAAAAAATAGACTAGCTTTCATAATAAAATACCCTTTTTTATCCAAAATATACAAAAGAGCCATCTAGGTGATGGCTCTTACTTTTCTATCCTATGAAGAAAAGGACATTTCCCTTTTATTGGTTCTACATCGTCTCCTATAAAATATTGTTTCCATTCACGATGCTCTGGGTCACCATAATGACTAATGTTAGGATGTTTCGGCAATTGATCCCACTTTTCAACTCGCTCACGGACCATTTGTCTTGAATATGCTCCTTTAGGACGATCCCCCTCTAATCCATCAAAAATAGTGCGTGGCTGAAACCCAATAACGAGAGAATTCCCTAAATGTCTAGTTTTTCGCTGTTTATAAGCTGGCGCGTTTCCAAATGCGAATATTGGCTCACCACAAAATGAAAATTCCCATAAATAATGGTCTGGATCTTCAGGAATTTGCTTTGGCCATGCTTGATTATCGTTTTCATGTAAATACTGTAACACTTTCCAAAAGGAATCACGGTAATATTCGAGTGATCGTTCTTCACATTCCGGTTCTACAAAAAGGAAAAAGCCCCTTCTTACAATCGGCCTCTCTTTCATTAACTCTAAAAAAGATAACATTGTATGCGGCAAATGACTCCAATCATTATGAGAAAGAAATGAATAACGAAGTTCATTCTTTTTCAAAGCTGTTAAACCGAAATAACATGGAAAAGTTGGTTCTAACACGACACTTGAAAAAATCTCAAATTCTTTTGCAACCCAATCCGGTATGTCGGTTCTCGTTCTCATTCCTTCATTATCTAATAAGTACGACCTATTCATTCTTTCACCTCGTTATGTATAGCATTCAATTAAGAATATTACATACTCGGCCTGTCCTATACCTATTTAAAAATTTGATTGGAAAATTATTTAAAAATATAAAAAATAAAACCGCTTACTTGACTAAATTCTCCCAATTCGTGTATATTTAAATTAATCATTTAGCAGAATATTCAAGAATATAGCATTTTTAGTTTATATTATTTCTTTAAATGAATTTCACTAAATGAAAATAGTAAACGCTTTTAGGAGGAATTGTAACATGCAAGGAAAAGTAAAATGGTTTAACAACGAAAAAGGTTTTGGATTTATCGAAATGGAAGGCGCTGACGATGTATTCGTACATTTCTCTGCTATTCAAGGAGACGGCTACAAAGCTTTAGAAGAAGGTCAAGAAGTATCTTTCGACATTACTGAAGGTAACCGTGGACCTCAAGCTGCTAACGTAGTAAAACTTTAATCCAACATATAACAGGAGGTTACCTTACTTGGTAACCTTCTTTGTTATTCCTTTGTATATTTCCGTTTTACAGAGCAAAAACTATGTAAAATGCGCACTATACAAAGGAGGAATTATTAATGGGATCAGAAGTAAATGATTTTGAAGAAGTAAAATTCCGTGTAGAAACAGCACAAAAGATGGTAGGTTCTGCAACAATTTCAATGGATCCAGACACATTAGAGCATGCCACTACTGCAGTAGAAGCAGCTCGCTCACAGCTTGAAATTATGAAATCTGTTGCAGTAGATTTAGATGAACCATTTTTAATGAACGAGGAAAAGAAACTAAGCAAATGCGAGCAGCAATTAAACGAAGCAAAGCACTAAAAAACATCCAGAGAATTTTCTCTGGATGTTTTTTTATGACAACTGTTCTCCATACTTTTTCAATGTTTCTCCAACTGTACATTGTCTTATACAAAATGAATGTGCATAATATTTACTATTTGTCTTTCGATTATGTTCTCGCAAGAAACATCCTTCACAATATGTTTCTAATAAGTCATTTACCTCTGTAATGAGTTGCTTTTTATCCACCTTTGCACCTCTCTATTCGGTTATTTCTTTATGACTATCAATGACTGTCCCTTCTAATGCTTGCGTTGCTAATTGATGTGCTTCTTTATTTTGTTTTCTAGATATCGGATCACATACAAGTTTTAATTTCATTTGCTTCGCCTTTTGTTCAATTTGATCTAAATAATGGTTTAAATGCTCATCATAACAAGGCCATTCTCCCGCCAATTGCTGCAATACAACTTGAGAATCTCCGCGAAGTGTAACTGCTTCATATTTAATCCCTAATTCCTCGAGTATATTCATACCGTATAATAGTGATGCATATTCCGCTTCATTATTATCATCTATACCTTCTATATATGCATTGCGGCGAATGCGGTAGTTTGTATTTCCTTTTTTATAGTACACACATATACCAACGCCAGCTTCTTTCGTTTGCACATCATACCCCCCATCAAAATAAACGAGTATTTCTTGGGGCTCTTCCTCTACTTGTTTACTCAGTTTTTTCATTTCCTTTAATGACCATTCTGCATCCATTTCATCGTAAAATAAAAGTTCCTTAGCTCTTCCTGTTTTCTCAAAATCCTCTGCAAATTGAAGTATTTCTTCTATGTTCATATAATCTGTTGTTAATTCCGTCTGCAATCCTCGCTTCGTTTTATACAACCAATGAATTTTATATTTCATACTAGATTCCCCTTATATAAGACTTCTTATATGTAGCCAGCTAATGAAAGCCTCACTTTATTTTATTATATTTTATCTAGAGTCACAGCATTATATTCAATATGATTACATACAAAAAGAGCTATCCCTATAGGAATAGCTCTTTCATCTATTACATAAATCTTTCAAATTGTACTCGCTTATTAATCCAGTACATTACAGGCATACCAATGGCCATTACAACAAATTCACCGACTGCACATGTTAACCAAGACAACATAAATGGTAAACCCAATGCAAGATGAAGTTCAATTGCAATCATAAACATTGTAATCGTAAAGATAACCGTATTAAAAATCATACGAGCCCAAACACCTTTAATAAATCGCATAGAAATAATCGTTGCAACTAATGCAAGAATAGATTGCCCTACTCCAAATACTAAATCATAAGCGATCATAGGTGAGAAAAAGAGATTCGTTAAAAATACACCTAATACAATTCCGTAAATTGCTTTCTTGTTAAATACAACGAGATGATTAAACATCTCTGAAATACGAAATTGTACATTCGTAAAGCCAAATGGCTGAATAAGCATAGAAACAGCAATATATAATGCCGCTAAAATACCATTGCCGACTAAAGTTCTAATATTCATGACAAAATCTCCTTAGTTTTTTTACGTGGGATGGTTTCGAACCACGTTATTCTTTTTTTTAGCAACAAGATTATATTTTACGTGGTAGCCCCTCTTTCGTCAATAGATTCCTATCATGAACTACCTTTTTTCTTTTAGACAACGTATAATGAAACATATGAAAGATTTAGGAGGTTTCACTTCATGATAGCAACAATCCAAAATGAAAAAGTGATCGTTTCCATTTCTGACAAAGGTGCAGAATTACAAAGCGTTCGCTTAAAAGAAGACAACACAGAATATTTATGGCAAGGTGATTCTACATATTGGGGACGTCGCGCACCAATTTTGTTCCCAATTGTCGGCCGATTAGTAGATAATACATACTACGTAGACGGTAAACCATATTCATTAACACAACACGGTTTCGCTCGTGATCTTACTTTCTCTGTGAAAGAACAAAGTGAAACAAAGATTACTTATATCGTTACTAATAATGAAGAAACGTTAAAAAAATACCCATACGAATTCGAATTACTCATTTCTTATGAGCTAGAAGGACAAAGCGTTCATGTAACATATGAAGTAAACAATCCTACTTCTAAAGAGATGTTCTTCTCAATTGGGGCACATCCTGGATTCAACTTCCCTTTATTGGATGGTGAATCATTTACAGATTATCACTTATCGTTTAATGGTTCGGAACGCTTAGAAACAAGCGTATTAGAAGGACCTTACCTTTCAAACAAAAAGCAATTAATCGCTGAAAATACAACTGAATTGCCACTTACATATGATTTATTCAAAAATGATGCGCTTATTTTTGAAAATATGAATACGAATGAAATTTCGATTCGTTCTCATAAACATAATAAATTTGTAAAAGTAGAATTTGATGGCTTCCCATTTGTCGGCGTATGGACACCAGGGGATAACGCACCTTTCTTATGTATTGAACCTTGGTATGGAATCGCTGATGAAGTAAATCCAGCAAAAGATTTCAAGGACAAAAAGGGAATTCAATCTTTACAAGCGAATGAAACATTTACATGTCGTTACAGCATCACAATCGGATAACTACTCTATCCCCTACTTCAAAAAAATATTTAAGTAGGGGATAACCTTATAATTTGGAGGTTTCTCATTTTGATTGAAGTATATATTGATGGTGCATCAAAAGGAAATCCTGGTCCTTCTGGTGCAGGAGTGTTTATTAAAGGCGTTCAACCACCTGTACAATTATCATTACCACTTGGAACAATGTCCAATCATGAAGCAGAATACCGCGCTTTACTTCTAGCATTAAAATATTGCATCGAGCATAATTATAGCACTGTCTCTTTTCGTACAGATTCCCAGCTTGTCGAACGGGCTGTTGAAAAGGAATACGCAAAAAATAAAATATTTGCACCTCTTTTAGATGAAGCACTACAGTACATAAAAAACTTCGATCTCTTTTTTATTAAGTGGATTCCAAGTAGTCAAAATAAAGTAGCTGATGAATTAGCTAGAAAAGCTATATTACAAAATTAACGGGGGTATGAGTGTGAAAAAAGATTGGATTGCTCCTCTTGCTTTATTATTTGTCTCTTTTATTTGGGGAGCTACGTTTGTTGTCGTTCAAAATGCTATGTCTTTCGTTGGTCCATTTACCTTTAATGGTATTCGCTTTTTATTCGCTGGAATTATTTTATTATTCGTTCAAATGATTTTCTCAAAAAACACTTCAAAACAAGATATAAAACAGAGTAGCCTCGCTGGATTAATCGTTGGGTTCTTTTTATGTGTTGGCTATGTATTACAAACATTTGGCTTACTTTATACAACTTCTTCAAAAGCAGGTTTCTTAACAGGGCTTAGTATCGTTATGGTACCAATTTTGTCTTTTATCTTTTTAAAACAAAAAGCTACCATTTTTATCGTACTTGGTATTGCTGTAGCAACAGCAGGTTTATACTTATTAACAGCTGCTGATTCTTTCCAATTAAATATAGGAGATATACTTGTTCTCGGTTGTGCAATCGCTTTCGCTGCCCATATTCTTATTAACGGCTTCTTTTCTAAGAAAATATCACCTTTATTATTAAGCACATCTCAAGTATTAGCTGTTGGTATATTTTCTTCTATTTGCGCTTTCTTGTTTGAAGATTGGGAAAAATTATTTTCAGTATCACTATGGACGAATCAATCTTTTTTATTCGCACTCTTTCTAACTGCCCTGTTTGCAACATCTATTGCTTTTTTCATTCAAACATCGGCCCAAAAGCACACTTCTCCAACGAGAGTAGCAATTATTTTCGCAATGGAACCCGTTTTTGCTGCATTAACAGGCGTTCTCGTTGCAAATGAACAACTTTCTATTTCTGCTATTATCGGATGTCTATGTATTTTCCTGGGCATGATTTTTGTTGAATGGCCTTCCAAAACAAAAAAAGAAGCGCAGGCTGCGTGAAGTTATGCTTGTAACTTCCGCATAAAAGCCTTAGCGCTTTTTTTATCTGTAATTTCTTCCTCTTTCAATCGTTCTAATAACGCAACGAAATAACTACCATCAAACTGCAATTGATGTTTAATTGTCGCTTCTATTGCTGCGTTCACAATCCCATCAGACGCACCAGTATATCCTTGTCCGAACATAATAAACCCTTGTGCTTCCTCTGATAATTTAAATCCTTTCGTATGTAAGAATGAAAGATAATCTTCTACTGTTTGCATGTTATTCCCACCTACTCAAAAATTCTCCATCTCCTATCATACATGTTTTTACACGCTATGAGAATGAAATTTCTTTGACAACTTTGTAAATCGCTCTTCTAATTCGCTTGCAATGGAGGATTTCCTAACAATCTGAAGGAATATGTACAGTGGAACTTATTTCATATTAAAGGGGAGACACGATGAAACAAGCACTATTAATTATCGACGCTCAACAAGAATTAATTGATGGAAATGAGCAAGAAAATGAAGTTTTTCGTAAAACCGAGCTATTATCTACACTAAATACAGCCATGCAGAAAGCAATAGATTCCAATGCTCTTATTGTTTTCGTAAGAGATATCGATGTTGCTTCTGGCAGCGGAGAAGGATTTGAAGTACATAATCAAATTCAAGTACCTCAGTCTGCAATCTTTATTAATAAAGCAGCAACCAATTCATTCTACGGCACTTCTTTACTTGAACTTTTAAAAGAAGAGAAAATTGGCCATATCGTTATCGGTGGATGTAAAACAGAGCATTGTATCGACACCGCAGTTAGAACTGCGACTGTACAAGGATTTGATGTTACATTAATTAAAAACGGTCATTCCACAACTGATTCTAACGTATTATCTGCAGAGCAAATTATTGCTCATCACAATAAAACTTTACACGGTCATTATAACGTTGATCATTTTTCTATGGTGAGAGATATCGAGGAAGACCTCTTTCAGCCAACTCATGACCAATATCGTGATTAAATTAGCTCAAAAAAGAATCCTTCATTTAAAAGGATTCTTTCTTTATCCAAAAATTTGTGCTGCAATACTATATAGTTCACTATTTCTTTTTATTAACCGATTACTATTTTTCATCATAATTGGTGGTGTATTCACCTTTTTAAAACCAGCAATCTCTAATTCTTTCATGAAATCGTTCTTTCCTTCTGGTACATCCATTCTTAATTTTCCATTATGCCCTCTTGCTAAATCATGTACTATTCTCATCGCCATCGCATTATTTTTAGCAACGACTGGTCCTATTATTTTATTTTCTGGCGTTTGTATACTTATACCGTATCCTACTACATTTTCTTTCGTATCCTTTACAACGACACACTGCTCACTTTGCATAATTCTTTGTTTTAAAAACTCGTTTCGGCTTGTCCCAAATGCGCCTTTATCTATTTTTATTATTCCTTCTAAATCACTCTCTTTATAAACCATCATATATTCTTCATTTTCTGCACATTTATGATTCGCATTGTACGAGTTACAAATATATTTAGAAACATAGCTTACTACCCTAAATCCTAATGTTTCATATAAGGGCTTCCCTTCATCCGTAGCAATAAGCATACATGGAGTTTGAGCTGATACGCTATTCATGCATGAATTCGTTATCATCTTTCCAATCCCTCTCCCCTTATAATCTGGATGTACAATTACCATTCCAATAGATGCCAACGCCTCCCCGTATAATATAATTGCTGCGCTAGCAATAAGTTCCTTTCTCTCATTCCAGACGCCGTATACAATACCTGAGTTAAAAACTGCTTCAATTTCTTCTCTGTTATAATCCCAGCCAATATAAGAAGATAACGCTACAATATCGCCTATTTGTTCTTTCCTAAGACGCTCCACCCTAATTTCCAATTCAATCATACTCCATCCCCTTATCTAGACATTTAAATCATTATTACTAAATCAACTTGTACATGTTTCCCTTTATTTGTCACACACATATGTTATTTTGACCAAGACTATATTGTAAATGAGGTGACAACATGCCCATTACGAATCGATTTTCTACCACCACTAACGGCGCACTCGCTATTACAGGTAATACTTTAGGCTTAAGTAAAATTAGTAATCAAAACCGTGCTGGTACAATCGGGGCCATTGGTGCGTTCGTAACTACGAATACAGCTTTACAAGTTCCTACTTTTCCTGCTGGTACAACGTTAAACTATACACAAAATAGTTCTACCGCTATTTTAAATATCCCTGCTGGCAGTACTATTCTTTACGCAGAACTCATATGGGGAGGAAATTATTTAACTCGCGATCAAAATATTACAAGTGTTCTAGGAAATCCTATTTCATTTACGACACCCGTTTCAACATACTCAATTACTCCTTCAGCTGTTACAGCTTCAAATCAAACATTCGTTTCAAACTCTATTACATTTGGCTTTTATACTCGTTCAGCAGACGTAACAACTCTTATTCAAGCGGGAGGTTCTGGTTCCTATACTACAGGAGCTGTCCCTGGACTTGTTGATCCTTTAGATGCTTCAAATGGATCTATTAACTCGGCTGGATGGACACTCATTGTCGCTTATCAAAACGGGACATTGCCTGCAAGAAACTTAACCATTTATGTAGCGGGTAACCGTGTTTCTGCTGATACCGGTAGTGCAGATGTAGCTGTTTCTGGATTTTTAACACCTTCAGGAGGACCTGTAAGCGGGAGATTATTTTTAAGTTCTATTGAAGGAGATGCAGATTTAATAGGGGATCAAGCATTATTTGGACCAAATTTCAGTTCATTAAATGCTTTATCTGGGCCAAATAATGCTGTAAATAATTTCTTCGGTTCTCAAGTTAATAATGCTGCTGGAAACTTAGATACAACTGGGACATTTGGAACGCGAAATCAAAGTGCTTCTACAGGCACAAACATCTCCGCTGGGAGACAGGGCTGGGATATTACTTCTATTGATATTTCTCCTTATTTAACAAACTCACAAGTGTCCGCCGCAATCCGTTTAACAACTAACGGAGATGCGTATATGTTAAATACAGTCGGTTTACAAATCAACATAAATTCACCTACTATACAAGCAACAAAAAGCGTGAATAAAAGTGTTGCTGCAATTGGAGATATTCTCACTTATACAGTTACGATCCCTAACACCGGACTTCTTCCGGCGAATAATGTTACCTTTACAGACATTCTCCCTAACGGGACTTCCTTTATACCTGGCACTGTAACAGTAGATAATGTCCCGCAAACAAACGCAAATCCCGCCGCTGGTATATCTCTTGGAACAATCAATAATGGTGCTTCTCGTACAGTAACTTTCCAAGCTACTGTCGTTTCTCTTCCAAGTCAAAACCCTATCTCTAATACCGCTAATATTACATTTCAATATACACCTATCGCCGGAGGAACAACCTTTAACGGTCTTGCAACAAGCAATTCTGCTGGAACACAAATTAACCTGGCAGATATTAATGGAACAAAATCAGTCAACAAAATTTTTACCGATATTGGTGAAACATTAACTTACAGTATTGCCTTAGCTAATATAGGAAATATCGCTGCAACGAACGTTATATATACGGATCCGATTCCTGGCGGAACTACTTTCATTCCAGGAAGTGTAACTGTTAACGGAGTTACTCAAGCTGGAGCAAATCCCGCTAATGGTATATCAATTGGTTCGATTGCCGCAAATTCCACTACTACTATTTCATTCCAAGTGCTCGTTCCTTCTATCCCTCAAACAAATCCAATATTAAATAGTGGAACAACAACATATCAATATATTCCTGTACCAAATCAACCTGCAGTAAGTGGGACTGATACGACAAATATCGTATCTACTCAAGTGAATAACGCTACTGTAACAATGGTAAAAGCAGTAGATAAAAATTTTGCAGATATTGGTGATACACTAACGTACACCGTTTCTTTTACAGGTACAGGTAATACAAATGCGAACAATGTTATTTTTACAGATGTCATTCCTACTGGAACAACTTTTGTTCTAAACAGTTTAACAATAGATGGCACTACACAAGTGGGCGCAAATCCCGCTAACGGCGTGAACATTGGATCCATCCCAAGCGGCACAACAAAAAATGTTACATTTCAAGTAGTAGTAAACACAATACCCGCGTCAAATGTCGTATCTAATGGATCAAGTGCTTCTTATCAATATACCGTCAATCCTATCCAATCACCCGTTACAAAAAACATTTCTTCTAATCTCGTTTCCACTCAAATTAACAATGCGAATGTAACATTAACAAAATCAACTAACAAACAATTTGCCACAATTGGTGAAACGATAGGTTATACAATCCTTATTACAAACAGTGGAAATACAGCCGCTAATAACGTACAACTAACAGATCCACTTCCAAATGGAACGATATTAACATTAGGTTCGGTAACGCTCAACGGCGTTTTGCAAAATGTAGATTCTCTCGTTGCTTTACCTATTGGCACAATTCCTGCTGGAGCTACTTTTACCCTCTCTTTCCAAGTAACAGTTATTAATATTACTTCACAAAATCCTATCCTTAATAACGCTTTTGCCTCTTACATTTACACTGTAAATCCAAGTCTGCCACCAACTTCAAAAACAGCAAATTCTAATTCTGTTACATCTACAATTAGACTAGCAAATCTCCATGCTAATAAATCTGTAGATAAGACGTTTGCGGAAGTTGGCGATGTATTAACTTACACCTTTGCTCTTACTAACGATGGAAATGTTGCAGCGAACAACGTATTACTATCCGATTCCATCGCGAATGGCACTTCCTTTGTACCGAACAGTGTTATAGTTAACGGTGTTACTCAGCCGGGCATAACACCAGCTAGCATCAATATTGGTAGCATCAATGCTAATACTACAATTACAGCTTCATTCCAAGTAGTAATAACTAGCATTCCAAATCCAAACCCTATTTCAAATAGCGCTTTCGTCTCCTACAACTTTATCGTTGATCCAAACGCTTCACCTGTAAATAAAAACACTACTTCAACCACTACATTTACTCAAGTAAACGATGCAAATGTCATTTCAGCAAAAACAGTGGATCAAGCGTTCGCTACCGTAGGGGATATATTAACTTATACTGTTACTTTGACGAATGCAGGAAGTGTTTCTGCTGATAGTCCTACTTTCGTAGATACAAATCCAGACGGTACTACCTTTATTCCAAACACTTTTCTTATTAATGGTGTACTCCAAAATAACGCAGATCCAAATATAGGTGTTCCACTACCTTCCATTCCTGCTAACGGCTCACTTACCGTCTCTTATCAAGTAACCGTCACCTCTTTACCAACACAAAACCCAACGATAAATTCATCTAGTACACAGTATAGTTTTATTCTAAATCCGGGAGATCCACCAACTATAGAAATATCTGTAAGTAACACTGTAAGTACACAAATTAATTTAGCTAATGTAGTTATTGTCAAAGAAGTAGATTTAACTATCGCCGATGTCGGGCAACCAATCACATATACAATTTCTTTAGCTAATCTTGGCAATACTACAGCAAATAATGTTATTGTTACTGATATAATCCCTAATGGCACCACTATCGTACCAAATAGTATTTTTATAGGTGGTGCTTTACAACTAGGTGCAGATCCCAGTACCGGTCTTCAAGTCGGCTCCATTCCTTCGGGTGGTTTTACAACGATTGTTTTTCAAATAAGTGCAAATGGGCTACCTTCACCAAACCCAATTCAAAACAGCGCTTCACTTCAATATAGCTTTATCGCTGATCCAAATTTACCTGCTCTTGTTAGAAACGCTGCTAGCAATATAGTAACTACACAAATTAATACTGCTAATATCATTGCTACAAAGCTAACAAGCACAAACTTCGCTAATGTCGGTGATATCATATTATATGCGACTATTTTAACAAATAACGGGAATATCCCTGCTGCTAATGTAACGTTTACAGATATCATTCCAGCGGGTACCCTCTTCATTCCTAATACTGTAACGATTAATAATGTCCCTATAGCTAATGCAAATCCTGCTAACGGCATTTCGATTGGTATGATAGGAGCAAATTCATCACGCACCGTTGCATTCCAAGTTTTTGTACCAACTATCCCTGCTGTAAATCCGATTACAAATCAATCAGGCACAACATTCCAATATACGTATGATCCATCCAAACCCGCTGTGATGCAGATGGTTGCTTCTAACACTGTACAGACAACTATTAATAACGCCTCAATTGCCGCTACTAAATCGGCAGATAAACAGTTTGCTAACGTAAATGATATTATTACGTACACGACTACTTTAACGAATAACGGGAATACACTTGCATCAAATGTAATATTTACAGATGTAATTCCAAACGGGACATCGTTCATTCCTAATAGTGTTTCTGTAAACGGGAATACACTGCCTAATGTCAATCCAGCAAGCGGAATTGCAATCGACCCAATAAATCCGAATGCAAATACACTCATCTCGTTCCAAGTACAAGTAAATTCTATCCCGAACCCGAATCCAATCCCGAACCAAAGTAATACAACGTATCAGTATGTCATAGATCCTAACTTACCTCCAGCATCCGCTAATGCGCTGAGTAACGTAATAACAACTCAAATCAATAATGCCACGATTATCGCTACAAAATCAGTGAACACACCGAATGCTGCAATTGGAGATATCGTTACTTATACAATTGCAGTTACGAACACAGGAAATATCCCTGCTAGCGCTACAGTTTTAACAGATGGGCTTGGACCAGGTGCATCCTTCATCCCAAATTCCGTTACAATAAATAACGTTTCCCAACCTGGATTAGATCCTTCATTAGGGATTCATTTAGACGATATTTCACCAGGAAACACTACTTTCATTACATTCCAAGTGAAAATTCTGGCTATTCCACCTAGTGGAACTTTAACGAATAATGCTCTTGTAAACTACGAATATGCAGTGAATCCAGCTGAAACGCCAGCTATTGGTAGTACCGTTACAAACACAACAGTTACACCGATTATTGACGCTACTTTAGTAATAAATAAAAGTGCTAGTACAACTTTCGCTACGATTGGTGATACAATTACATTCACTTCATCTGTTACAAACACAGGAAATACTACTGCGAACAACATTGTTTTTACAGATACAATTCCAAACGGTACTACCCTTGTCCCAAATAGCTTTAAGATAAATGGTGTAACCGTCCCGAATGCAAATCCACAAAACGGTATCAATATTGGTAACTTAAATTCAAATGCATCGGTTACACTCAGTTTCCAAGTAAACATCACAACGCTTCCAAACCCTAATCCAATTCCGAACAAATCATCGCTTCAATATAGCTTTATTGTTGATATAAATGAACCGCCTGTTTCACGAACAGTTCAATCCAATACAACTTTTACGCAAGTAAATTCAGCTTCCGTTATCGCAACGAAAACTGCGAGCAGTGCATTTGCCGCTGTTGGCGATACAATTACGTATACAACTACTCTCACTAATAGCGGAAATACTACCGCAAACACACCTGTTTTTATCGATATATTACCACCTGAACTTTCATTCGTTCCTGATAGCGTACAAATTAATACCCTCCCACAACTTGGATTTAGACCAGATAGCGGGATCTCTTTAGACTCAATTCCAGTTGGAGGAACGACAACAATTAGCTTTCAAGCTATCGTTGGCTCAATACCAGCTACAAATCCAACTTTGAACCAATCCAGTACGACATACTTGATCATTGTTGACCCTACCCAGCCACCGATGACAGAAACAGCTACAAGTAATCCAACTTTAGTTCAAATTAATGAAGCAATTATTCAAGCAACGAAAAGTGTGGATCGACTATTTTCTGACGTAGCACCTGGAAATTCATTTTTAACGTATACAGTTTTATTAGAAAATGTAGGGAACACAACTGCTACGAATATCATTTTTACAGATCCTATTCCAAATAACACAATATTTATAGAAGATAGCGTTCGAGTCGGCGGAGTTTTATTGCCTGGGGTAAATCCAGCGAATGGAATACCAATTGGGGATATTATTGCAGGAGATTTTACAAACGTCACCTTCCGCGTTCAAGTAGTTAGTATTCCAAATCCAATTTTCACAATTGGACCTGGTGGACCAAACTCACCGGTTGTAAATAGTGCCTCCATTGACTATCAATTTATTACAGGACCTAATTTACCACTCGTTTCAAGAAGTACGACATCCAATCCCGTTGCGACACAAATAAATTCCGGAGAAATTGTGGCAATCAAATCTGTAGATAAAACTTTCGCAACGATTGGCGATACAATTTCTTATACAATTACATTAAGTAACCCTGGAAATGTCACTTCACAAAATATAATTTTCACAGATATTTTACCTGACGGAACGACATTCATATCTGGCACTCTTACAAACGATTCTGGTACACAGCAAATCGGAAATCCAGCTAGCGGGATACAGATTGGAAATATAAACCCAAATGGAACGGCCGTTATTTCTCTCAACGTACTTGTTACAAACATTCCAAGTATAAATCCTATCTCTAATTTTAGTTCCATACAATTTGAACATGTGATTGATCCTAGCCAACCTTCTGCATTACAAACAGCTGTATCTAATACAGTTTCAACGACCATTAATAGCGCAGTATTAACTACAACAAAAAGTGTTGATAAATCTATTATTTCCGTCGGGGATACACTTACGTATACAACGACTATTACGAATACAGGAAATACACCAGCTACAAATATAACTTTTACAAGTGCGATTCCTCCTAGTACTACTTTTGTACCAGATTCGGTCACTATAAATGGCATCCAGCAGCTTGGTGCACAGCCAGCACTCGGAGTAAATATACCAAATATCGCTCCTGGTGAAACAGTAACTGTTACTTTCCAAGTAAATGTGATTTCTGTTCCCCCTTCAAGCTCAATTATGGGTAACGATACAATTTTATATTCTTATACTGTTGATCCAAACGGAACTCCTGCTACTACTTCTACTTCAACAAACATTGTTACAAACCCTGTATTAGATGCTATGATAATGATGATTAAATCAGTTGATCAAACAATTGTAACGCTAGGTGATACCATTACCTATACGACAATTTTAACGAATAATGGTAATACAAATGCAACGAATATTACTTTCACCGACCTTATACCAGATGGTACAACGTTTATTACTGATAGCGTTACAATAGATGGCATCACGCAAATTGGTCTTAATCCTAATACAGGTATAACGATTGGAGCAATTGCTCCTAACAGCTCAATATCTATAGCATTTCAAGTTACCGCTACTTCTACACCTGTTCAAAATCCTATTGCCAATTCCGCTAGTGCTTCTTACACATTTATCGCTGATCCAAATGCCCCTATTGTTTCAAGAAATGTTACTTCAAACACATTGTTCACTACGATTAATACAGCTACCATTCTTTCATTAAAACAAGTCGATAAATCCTTTAGTCGTATTGGAGACACACTCACTTATACTGTCGCTTTAACAAACAATGGAAACTCATCCGCACAAAATGTTATATTTACAGATACAATGCCGAGCGGAACTACTTTTATTGCAAACACATTCTCTATTAATGGGGTTCCTCAAAGTGGTGCGGATCCATCGAATGGTGTGAATATTGGGACTATAACAGCCGGGACTACAGTAACCGTTTCGTTCCAAGTTACTGTAACGTCATTACCAACGGAAAACCCCATTGTAAATTTCTCATCAACATCGTACCAATTAGTCTCACCACCTGATGCAGAAACTTCAATTAGCAATCCTGTTTCAACGCAAATTAAAGAAGCCATATTATCCATGACGAAAAATGAAAGTGTATCCTTTGCAGATATCGGGCAAACTGCTTTTTATACTACTTCTATTACCAATGTAGGAAATACCGATGCAACTAACATTGTTTTCACAGATGTATTACCAAGTGGACTCACATTTGTTCCTAACACATTAACTGTCAATGGCGTTTTACAACCTAACGCGAATCCAAATACAGGTGTATTACTTGCAACACTTCCACCAAATGAAATATATAGTATCGTCTTTCAAGTGACAGTGAACAGTATTCCTCCTAGTAACCCAGCACCAAATACAGCATCAACGACGTATGAGTTTACTGTTGATCCAGGTAATCCGCCAGTATCGAGTACAGCTACTTCCAACACTACACTCCTTCAAATAAACAACGCAACTATTATTAGCACAAAAACAGCAGATCTTACTTTCGCGGATGTTGGTAATACAATAACATTTACACTTAACCTCCCTAATACCGGGAATGTGACTGCAACTGATGTAACTATTATTGACATTCTTGATAGTAATTTAAGTTTCGTTCCAAATAGTTTCACAGTTAATGGGCAAACCATTCCAAACGCTGATTTATCTACTGGTGTAAATATTGGTTCCATTAATGGTGGTAATGCGGCAATCGTTACATTCCAAGCAACTGTTATTACACTTCCAACACTTAATCCCATTTCTAACTCTGCTTCTATCACATATCATTATGTCGTTGATCCTAGCCAGCCACCTATTACAACTTCCAATCAATCTAATACAACGACAACACAAATTAATAGCGCTACCCTTACTGCACAAAAAAATTCAAATGTATCTACGGTAGATATCGGGCAGGATATTACCTACACCGTTACAATTACAAATAGCGGAAATGTTAGTGCGACGAATGTTATTTTTACCGACCTTATTCCAGACGGAACTTCCTTTGAACCGAATAGTTTTACACTGAACGGAACTAGCATCCCAAATGCAAATATCATTACAGGCGTTCCAATTGGTGATATTGCGCCAAACGAATCTGTCATCGTAGCATTCCATATTAATGCCAATGAAATTCCGCCTATAAATCCAATTACTAATCAAGCTAGCGTTAGCTTTCAATATATCGTTAATCCAGCTAATCCTCCAGTTTCAAAAAACATTACTTCTAATAGCGTTTCAACACAAATTGAAAGTGCTATTTTAAATACGATTAAAATAGGAGATAAAGCATTTGCAACGATTGGTGATACGATTACGTATACAACAACTATTACGAATACAGGAAATATCCCAGCTAACAATGTTGTATTCTCAGACCCTATACCATCGTGGACACAATTTGTTGCAGGATCAGTTGTTGTTGATGGAACTCCATTAACATCCGCTTCTATCATTGACGGCGTTGGCATAAATACAATAACTCCAAATCAAATCGTAACAATCGTATTCCAAGTTCAAATTGTAAGCAACCCAACAACGCTCACACCTGAACTCCAAAACTTAGGATTTGTTAACTTCCAATATAACGTAGGCAATGCATTACAGGCTCAACCTGGCAATGTGGAAACGAACGTCTTCGTTACCTCTATTAATTCAGCAATACTTTCAGCTGTAAAAACTACTAATACAGCCTTTGCAAATATTGGAGATACAATCACTTATACAGTTTTGATTCAAAATAATGGCAATACAAACGCTACGAATGTAAATTTCTCAGACATGGTTCCAGCAGGAACAACCTTTGTTGAAAATAGTTTTACTGTAAATGGAAGTAGCCTTCCAGGCGCAAATCCAAATAACGGAGTTAATATCGGAACAGTTAACGCGGGTAGTTCCTTAACCGTTACTTTCCAAGTCATTGTTACATCAACCCCACCTTCAAATCCGATTACAAACGTAGCATCTATTCAATACGCATTCATCGTTGATCCAGCCTCTCCTCCTGTTACAAGTACGATAAATTCTAATAGCGCTTCAACACAAATTAATAACGCGACTGTTACAACTGTTTTACAAGCAAATCGAACAATCGTATCTATCGGAGATGTAATTACGTATACAGCAACATTAACGAATACTGGAAACTTCCCTGCAAACTCTGTATTACTCATTAACGGAGTTCCTGAAGGAGCATTATTTGTTCCAAATAGTGTTACGCTCAACGGGATTTCACTTCCAGATGCAAGTCCAACTCTTGGTATTCCAGTTGGTATTATCGCACCAGGTGATTCCGCTACTATTACGTTCCAATTTCTTGCAAGTTCTATTCCACCGCAAGGAGCGATTATAAATCAAGCACTTACAAGTTACACGTATATTGTCGATCCAAGTCAACCTCCTGTTACAGCAACATCCTCGTCTAATACGGTTAATACAGCTGTTGTTGATGCATCGTTATCCGCAATTAAAAGTACAGATTCTCTCGTACAATCTACTGACGGTACAATCACTTACACAGTAGTCGTTCAAAACAACGGAAATACTACTGCAAATACAGTTACTTTAACAGATTTGGTCCCAGAAGGAACTGCATTTATTCCGAATAGCGTAACTATTAATAGTGTTTCCGTTCCAGGTGCCGACCCTAACGTAGGAATACCATTAAACCCCATCGCACCGTCAGAAATCGTCACTGTAACATTCCAGGTTATCGTTCGATCTATTCCAAGCGTGAACCCAATTTCTAATACAGCCCGTATTGACTATACTTTTATCGCCGATCCAACTGCTCCTATCATCTCTCGAACAATTACTTCGAATCCAGCTTTCACACAAATTTCGGATGCGACTATCCTTTCTTTAAAAGCAGTCAATGCACAACAAGCAACAACAGGTGATATTTTGACTTATACAATAACATTAGAAAATACAGGAAATATCCCAACTACGAATCTCACATTTTCAGACACTATCCCTCAAGGGACTACCTTTGTAGAAAATAGTTTTACACTTAACGGAACAGCTATACTTGATGCCAATCCTAATGTAGGTGTTACTTTGCCTAACCTAGCTGCAAACGCTACGCACCTTATTTCGTTCCAAATTCTTATTAACGATTCATTCTCGCAAGAATCAATTACAAATCAATCCAACACAACTTATACAATTCAGCCAGACCCAGGGCAACCGCCTATTACTGAAACATCTACTAGTAATATCGTCATTACAAATTTCGTGCAAGCACAATTGACAATTACAAAAACATCCAATCCAACAACTGTTGATATTGGCGGAACTATACTTTATATTTCTGAAGTAAAAAATATCGGCAATGTTGACGCAATAAATATTAATTTCACAGATTCTATTCCAGCTGGGACTACATTCGTTCCCGATAGTGTCACAATTAACGGTATCCTTCAGCCAGGTGTAAATCCAGAAAACGGAATACCGATTGGAACAATTCCAGCAAACAGTTCCAAAACGATACTATTTCAAGTGCAAACAAATAATCCACCTACTGAAACCGAAATTGTAAATCAATCTTCAGCAACTTACCAATATGTAAGTATTCCTGCAGCCCCACCAGTAAATCGTTCTGCAAATTCTAATATCGTTACAACATCACTTCAAAATGCAAATATTATTTCTGTTAAAAGTGCGGATGTAACTTTCGTATCAATCGGGCAAATTATTACCTACACAAATACACTTCAAAATATAGGAAGCGTTCCAGCTAACAATACCGTTTTCATTGATAACATTCCAGAAGGTACTATATTCATTGAAGATAGCTTAGCAATAAATAATGTAATTCAGCCTGGCGCTAATCCTGAAAACGGAGTAACTCTCGGCACGATACAACCAAATGAAACAGTCACTATTTCATTCCAAGTACAACTTACAAATATACCAGAGGGCAATACAGTCATTAATATTTCAGACACTTCGTACGAATACCAAATTGACCCTAGTTCTCCAATTATTCAGCGTAGATCGTTATCAAATGCAGTAAATACTGAAGTGCGGACGGCAAATGTTAGTGCCAGTAAATCCGCCAATAGATCCATTACACGCATTGGTCAAATCATCACATATACAGTCGCAGTTACAAACGCCGGTACAGTACCTATTACAAATACTCTCCTAATTGACGCAATTGCAGCTGGGACCACATTCGTTCTAAATAGCATTCTTGTAGATGGCATACCGAGACCTAATGAAAATCCAATTACCGGTATCAACCTTGATATTATCCTTCCAAATAATACAATTATTGTTACTTTTCAAGTAAGCGTAGTCTCTATACCGCCACAAAATAACATTAATAATATCGCAGTCATTCACTATGAGTATGAACCAGACCCAAGCGCACCACCAATTTCAGAAACGACATCTTCCAATAGTACAAATATACAATTTATTGATGCTATTCTTATTGCTACAAAATCCGCTAATACTGTATTAGCTAACATTGATGAAACCATTGAATATACAGTATTCATTCAAAATAACGGATCGACTACAACTAACTCCATCTTTTTTACAGATACTATAGCGGATGGAACAGTATTTATTCCAGGAAGTGTAATAGTTAACAATACTGTACTTCCTGCAGCAGATCCGAATATCGGCTTTTCCATTCCTAATGTCGCAGCAGGTCAAATAGCTACAATAACATTCCAAGTTTCCGTTACGAATTTACCTGTTGTAAATCCAGCACCTAATACTGCAAACATCGTCTACGACTTTATTTTCAATCCTGACTTTGCACCAATTCAAAAATCTACTACTTCCAATACTACTTTCGTTCAAATTAATGATGCTGATATCGTTTCACTTAAAACTGTTGATTTGACCTCTGTAACAATTGGTGACATTTTAACTTATACAACAACTTTAACGAATACAGGGAATACGGATGCCACTGCTGTTGTATTTACAGACAATATACCTGATGGAACAACTTTTATTGACGGTAGCGTTTTAGTAAATAACATTCCTCAGCTTAACGCCAATCCAAGTGCAGGTATACTTGTAGGAACGATTACTCCTAACACTTCTATCCCAGTCACATTTTCTGTTACCGTCGTAGCTCTTCCTGCTAGCGGCCATGTTCAAAATCAATCAACTTCTCGTTATACAATAAACGCGGAAGAACAAATATCGACTAGCAATATTACCTTCACTGAAGTTATTTCTGCTAATGTAATTGCGACAAAAACAACGCCTATCCAATATGCTGACTTACAAACTATCATCCCTTATACAATTTCCATCATAAATAACGGAAATATACAAGTCGAAAACATTATTGTTACAGATATCATCCCAGCAAATACGAGCTTTATAGAGAATAGTGTTATCGTGAACGGCAATGCTCGGCCAAATGACAACCCTCTTAACGGTATACAAATTGATAACATTCCGCCTAATACGACAGCAACTATTCTATTCCAAGTACGGGTTACTTCGATTCCACAAACAAATCCAATCTCTAACACGAGTACAATTGAATATGAATACACGGTACCAGATCGACCACCTATTACCGAAACTATTATTTCATCAGCTGCCGCAACAGAAATTAATCACGCGAATTTGAATAGTAATAAGGCTGTTGACCTTGCATTTGCAACGGTTGGTGATACGTTAACGTATACGATTACACTAAATCAAACCGGTAATGTTGCAACAAATGATGTAAACATTCAAGATATTATTCCTCAAGGTACTACGTTTATAGAAAATAGCGTCATTGTAAACGGAGAAGCTCTTCCAGGAGTGAATCCAGTAAGCGGCATACCAATTGGCACTATAATTGTTGGTGGAGATGCTATCGTTTCATTCCAAGTAACTGTGACTTCTATTCCAACACCAAATGAACTAAACAACAACGCAATTACTACTTTTAACTATATAGTCAACCCAAATAACGTACCCGTTACAAATACGACTACAACAAATACCGTCACAACTACTGTCCAAAATGATAATGTCATTGCCATAAAATCTGTTGATGTAACGAATGCCTTACCTGGTCAAACTTTAACGTATACAATTACGATTACGAATAGCGGTAATGTAACGATTGAAGACCTTCTTGCCATAGACACCGTACCAATAGATACGACTTTTGTTGCTGATAGTGTTACGATTAACGGAATCAATCAGCCTAATGAAAATCCTGAAAATGGTATTACGTTAGGAAATCTTGCTCCTAATGAATCTGTTATTATTACGTTCCAAGTGACAATATCTTCTTCTACTCTTCAATCTACAATTAATAATGATGCTTCTGTTTCCTATACCGTTATCATTGATCCAACAAAACCACCTATTACAATTACAAAACAAACAAATACCGTTACAACGACAGTCATTGATCCGATGGTTCGCATTGAAAAAACAACTGACAAATCTATTGTCGTTATAGGAGATATCATTACATTCACATTAGCGGTATTTAATCACTCCCCCATTCCGACAATCAGTACTTCTGTTATAGACAGCATTCCAGCTGGTACAACATTTATAGAAAATAGCGTAACAATTAACGGTACTTCGGTTCAAAATGTTCGTCCAGACACTGGTATTAATATTGGTTCTTTATCTGCAGATACAGTAGCAACTATAACATTTCAAGTTCTCGTAACTTCTATTCCTTCAAACAGTACAATTATAAATTCTGCAACAGTTACCGCTGCTTTTCAATTGACACCACAGGATCCAATTATTACTTTCATTGTTAATTCAAATATTGTTCGTATACCAGTTCAATTTGTAACTGCAACAGTCACGAAAAACGCTTCCGTCAGCTCCGCTTATTTAAACCAATACTTTGATTACACGGTGCGTATTACAAATACTTCCGAAATTTCACTCTCAAATATTTCTTTACAAGATACCATTCCAGCAGGTTTACAATTTATAAACGGCACTGTCTTTATTAACGGTGAACGCTCTCCACTAGCGAACCCAAATATCGGTTTCCTAGTTGCCACTAATTTAGAGCCAACTGAAACAATTATCGTGTTATTCACCGTACAAGTAATAAGTCCACCTATTAATAATCAATTTAAAAATACGGCCAATATTTCGTTACAACTTCAAGTCTCGCCTACCGATCCACCAATTACAGTAACCGTTACAAGCAACGAAAACATCGTCACCTTTGTTCCAGAAAATCCAGACGAAACACTTCCAAATTTAAATTGCTTCTTTGACGGTGAACGCTTCATACGGATTACTCCCCAAAATGCAAGAAATTACCTTTGGACTTGGATTTGGTGGAATTAAATTAAAAAAGAGATTGTAGTTTGGTTGAAACCAAATTACAATCTCTTTTTCATTGCCTTTATCACACTACGTTATAACTCGTCCAAGGATATACAATTAAGCATCACCTCAAGTTATTTTAGTCGTAATAAGTTGGCCAGCTTCATTAATAGTAACTTTCCATTTCACTCCACTAGCTGTCTTCATGATTATGCCTTTACTTGCCTCTATTTCAATATCTCCAAACATTCTTCCACCAGTTGTAGCTAACCAAGCATTCCCATTTTCCATAGAAGACCTTGCAAAAATGCGATTAATTCGAAAACGCTTATGATCTTGAGAATAACCACTTAATGTAATTCTTACTTTATATAGTTGATTCGCCTTCATATTCGATATAATTGTATCGCCTACATTTAATGGAACATCCGATGCGATAACCCAATTTCCAGTTGCGCTTAATGCATATTCAATTTTAATTTTTTTCGCGCTTTCTCCCCATCCAAAATACATTCCAAAACAATTTAACATTTGTATTGGTTTTTTCGTAAAATCCAGTTCAATGACAACTGGATTACTATCTGGAACGTCAATATAGTTTACACTTTGTTCATCTATTAAATTAAAGCAATTTGCGAGATTTCCACCGTACGGTACTTTCCCACTTACTTGCTTAACAATATACTTTTGCTGAGCATTTACTAATATATCATCTTGATTGCCTATTAAGTGAGGTTTATTTAACGTAATCGGTAACTGAATTCGAAGAGATTCTTCATAGGTAGACTTACAAACATTGTATTGCCCTTTATCTACAATAGTTGTCGAAAGCAGATTTGAAAAAAGGTAGTTACGATGAGAATTAGAAGAAAATTCAATGACAATTTGTTCACTACTCATCCGGTACGTATCCCAAATCATACAATCAAATGTATTATACGCACCTGAGCAACGAATTACTTTTTTCGTTTGTTGTCTACATTGCACTTGAATATCATGAAACGTATTTCCTGAACTTTCATTTGGCAAATCACTATTTCCATCTACTTCAATCCCATACCCGCATCCATCAATAAATATAGATTGAAATACATTGGCGTTAATCCAGCAAGGTGTATTGATATCATTTATATATTCTGTCTTCAAATGTATTGCAGTTTGAAAGTTTTTAATTTGAATAAATTTAACTTGAAAGAAACTAATAAAATCCCATGCCTTTTGACAATAAAAATGTATAGCTTTTCCTTTATACGATGGGGTTGCATTTACTATATTTATATTTGATATAACCGATTGATTAGGTACTTCGATTTGTTGTGAACCAGAAACATAAATAACAGCAGATTGAAACAATGGATTTATAACTTGAATAGTACCACCAATTACCGAAGCGTTACTTTGTAGCTCAAATGCATTAAAATCCCCATCAATTTGCAGCGTTACGGTAGGATCTAACTCTAATCTTACATTTGATTTAATAACAATTGGCTTTACAATTTTGTACGTATTTACTCCTGTAATTCTTACCGTCGAAATTCGGTTAGCTACACAATAATCAATAGCTTGTTGAATTGCTAATGAACTATCATTTCCTGAGTTCGGAACTGCGCCAAAACAATTAATATGAACGCTACTTTCTGGCACACAACCTTCTTGGGAAGAAATATATTCTGACAAAATAAATTCACTCCTCATATTACCTTTTTCATATAATATGTGAGTTCTCTCTTAAAAGTTTCTATAATAAAAAAAACAAACGACCTACCCGGTCATTTGTTTAATTCATATATATTTTTCGTTTCTTCTATCATTTTAGTTAACGAGAAATACCTCACTGCTTTCTCTCGTGCTTCGAGTCTAATAGCATTTACCTTTTCTTCATTCCCTTGTAGTTCCTCCAGTGCACTTGCGAATTCCAATTCGCAATATTCAGATACCAAAACACCTGATTCTCCATCTATTACCGCTTCATGTATTCCGCCAACATCTATTGAAACAATTGGTGTCCCTGTAGCCATCGCTTCAATTACTACCATTGGAAATACTTCACGAAAAGATAATAAAAGTAAGGCATCCATTTTCCCTATAAACTCATGCGGTTCTGAAATATTTCCTAGCATCTTTACACTTTGTCGCAATCCATATTTTTCTATTTCTTTCATAATCGATTCTTTCTCTGGTCCATCACCAGCAATATAAAACAGAAAATCATGTCTCTTTTTCAACACATTTGCAATTTTGACAAATAGTTGATGGTTTTTCTCTTTGGATAATCTAGCTAATATCCCTATTTTATATGTAGATTCTTTCTTTTTCTGCTGGAATAAAAACTTTTCAATATCGACACCGTTATAAATTGTATTTATTTTTTCTTCTGCTACATGAATTGAGATTAAATTATTCTTTTCAAACTCACTTACTGTAATAATATTGTTCACATATTTATTCATGAAATAACGAAAAAGCGTTGGCATTTTCTTTTCTAATATCGTTACATTATGTTTCGTATAAACAATTTTTATCTTTTTTTTAATAAACTTTTGAAGTAGCAAAGCATATAATACCATTCGCAAACTATTTGCATGAATAAGTTCTATCTTTCGTTTACAAATTTCGTTTCGTAAATAATAAATATTTCTCAAATGATTCCATCGACTAAGTAATATAAAATTTTCTTTTCTAGTAAGAGATTCATATAGTTCTCCATTACCTGCAGCTGTATAAATCTCAAAATCCTCATAATGCAAATTACTTTCCAATTTACAGAAATAGCTCTCGGCTCCGCCAGTTATCAATTTATCTGTCATCAACAGTATATTCATAATTGCGTCTTCCCAACTACATTGATTTTATTTTTTTTATAAGCATGATAAGCATACTTACTAAAATAGTAAAAAATTTGCACCGAATTCAGTCGTTCTTGTTCCCTTAACAATTTCCAATACCGGAAAGCTGCTCTAATTTTATTTCTAGAAACAGAATTTGTAACAATTCTATATTTTGCTAATACTTGCTGTATCCCTTTTGCTTCATACCCTTCATGTAATAAGTTCAGCCATAACGCTGTATCTTCCGGCTGTATACTAGGCATTTCGACATACGGAATTTTTTCACGATCAATCATCACTGTTAAACACCCGATAATTGTATTCCCTGCTAAATAATGATAGTCAACAGATTTTGGTACACTCACTTCGCGATTTAGTTCATTACCATTTTCATCAATTAAACTATACGACGCATATGAAAAAGCAATATTCATTTCTTCCATAAATAATAATTGTGTCTTCAATTTATGCGGCAACCATATATCATCACTATCTAAAAAGGCAATGTACCTTCCTCTCGCCTCTTGAATCGCTAAATTCCGAGCTTTAGCAGCACCGACATTTTCTTTTAATGATAATAACCTAATTCGTGAGTCTCCTTCTATTATCTCTTTAATTTTTGCGGCAGAGTGGTCGGTTGAACAGTCATCAACGATAATCATTTCCCAGTTTTCATACGATTGATTCTGTACAGATAAAATTGTCTCACCTATAAATCGTATACTATTATAAGAAGGTGTTATTACAGAAACATAAGGCGGCTCGTTATGTGCTGATAGACATTTTACCATCTATCTTTCTCCTTCCTTCATATATTGAAATATACTTCACAACAACTGCTAAAAATAAAAAGAACGCTTCGTTAATAATGAGTGACAATGACATCATCTGAAATAAAAATGCAATCATAGTCAATAGAAGGTATGGTTTTTCACGAAATAAAGTATGCTGCGCTAGCTTGAACATTAATATGAATAAAAACGCGCTATATAGAAGAAAACCAATTGTACCCGATTCAGACAAAATTTCTAAAAATGTATTGTGTACATATAATTTTTCATTAAATTGATACTCATAATAATTCGAAAAGTTAAAAGCACCGATTCCGATATATGGATTGGATAAATAATATTTAAAAGCAGCTTCCCATAATGTAAATCTACCACTTCCATTATCATGGGAAAAATCAGAGATTCGTTTATTTAATATGTCATCTAATTGGCCCCCCATTACACTATTCGATAAACTAAAAATAACTAAACTAAACAATACTAAGCTCATAATTATTTTTACTTTTTTAACGAAACTAGACATACATATATATACAAAAACGACAAGTACAAGAGCTAATATACCGCCCCTTGAAAAGGTTAATAGACTCGTCGTAACACATAAAATCAACCCTAATATATTGGTGATATTTTGTAAATTCGTCATATAGTACATAAAAAATATTGTATTATAGAAAATGAAAATATTAGGATCATCTAGCAATCCAATTAACCGTGGATATCCTCTATCAACTAATAACCCAGCAAAAATTTCTCTCTCTTCTCCACCGTATAAACCAAAGTATTGTAAACCGATTATATAGAGTATTAGACTTACAACATTAAATACTACTCCTACATAAGCAATAGATGATTCAAGTACCACTATTTCAGTATTCCCCAATAAATTCCTCATTATAAAATAGCATCCTAAAACGAGTAGCACGCCAAAAATCATACGAATACTAGCATTTAAATACATAGAAAGAATTCCACTTAAACAATAAATGAAATAAAACAGTAAAAATACAACTTCATGAAAATATAACTTTTGAATATGAAAGTCTTTAATTGTTAAACAAAAATATATGACTAAAAAAATCATATATACCTTCAATGAAAATCCAATATATAAATTGTATTTACTTAACATAACAAATAATATTAGAAGAATAATCCATCCCATCGATACTTTCATATTATTTCCCATAGGCTATATCCCCTGTTTCGTAATATAATCCTTTTTGCGTATTTTTCTTATAAAAGAAAGAAGAAGTTTTTTTAGCTCATAATCATATAGGAATATGGCAGCTACTACAATTAGTATATTAAGAACAAGCGCAATCAAATGATATGTATGCACTATATATTGCACTCCAATAAAGGTTACACCAAAATAAATTGTATACGGTATTACAATTTGGAATACAATTTTTTTCTTCACTACACTTACCGCTATATATCCCACTAAAGCGACGATTTCAAATAAAACCATAGCGTATGCCGCTCCTATCACTCCACCAATACTACTAAAGCTATAAAGCATAAACCCACCTATCACCAATGCTACACACTGCACAACAGTTCTTTTATTTTGACATCCACTCGTCGTTAAACCGTCAGCAATGGCAATATTTAAACTTTGTAGCACAATAAGAAATGATAATATTTGGAGTGGTTCTACTGCATTGCTCCATTCTTCATGAAAAAATATAGAAATAAAGTATGGTGCTAAATGATATAAACCGATCGTCATACATATTCCTACAATCGCCATTGATTTAATTTGAAGCAAATTTAATTTCGTATGCTCTTCTAAATTATTCTGGTTATAATGCTTAAAGAGCACTGGAAAAAATGCACCTGCAATTACCCCCGGTACTTGATATAAAGCTGCTGGCATCCGGTACGCCACTGCAAAAACACCTACCATATTTAATGGCAATGTATAGTTAAGCAAGATAGGCGCTAATTGTGGCGTACCCATTATTAAAAAACCGCTAATAATAAAAGGAGTTAATTGCCAAAATAACGCTTTATGAATTACGACTTTCATATTCATTTTCGTCTTTCTTCTCATGATATATATACTGAATAAACCGCCGATCATATACCCAAAAGCATATAAGCGAGCCGTTACATACACCGGTAACTCTCCGAAAATACAAAAACATGTAATTATAATAACAACCGATGATGATACAACTTTAATGAGCGCTATATACTTCATACGTTCCGTCAGTTGAAAATAGGCAATCCCTATGTTTTGCCAAGTTAATCCTATTAACATGAAAAACATTACGTTTATCATCATATAAATTAAATTTTTATCTACATACATATAATGAATAGAAATATAACCGATGATAGAAATAAAAATAAGTAGAATCATTCTTGTTTTTATATACGATGATAAAATCTTCTCTAAATCTGCTCCATCCTTTGCCCCTTCTCGAAGAAATGTATTACTAAGTCCTAAGTCTGTAAAAAATAACATAACAAACGTCACTGCTATGGCAACACTAAACATCCCATAATGTTGTGCGTTAAAAAAGTTTGCTAAAGCAATTAAACTGACAGCCTGAAGAAGGTTAGCTAAAATCGTGCTATAAAATAGATGGATAATATTATTTAGAATAGATCTACCCATACCAGTTCTCCTTTGCAAGTAACCTACTTACATATGTTGTTTGTTTACATATATATTTATCTTGCACCATTACCGTTCAATACAATTAAAACGGTCTTACATAAAATACGGATGTCCATCCGAATCGTTTTCATTTCAATATACTCCATGTCTAACCTCAACTTTTCCTTTGGATCAAGATTATACCCTCCATTTATTTGTGCCCATCCTGTTAAGCCTGGTTTTACCATTAAACGATCCTTAAATTCTGGAATATACGCATCAAATTCATTATAAAAAAACTCTCTCTCTGGTCTAGGACCTACAAAAGACATATCTCCTCTTAAAATATTTAAGAGTTGTGGTAATTCATCAATTCTCGTTTTTCTTATAAACAATCCAACTTTTGTAATTCTTTGATCATGTTCTTTTGCCCATTGTGGTCCGTTCATTTCAGCATCCTTTACCATCGACCTTAATTTAAATACATTAAACTTCTTCCCGTTTATACCTAAACGTTCTTGAAAGTAAATTGGAGCCCCTGATGTTTCTAAAGTAATCATAATACAAAAGAACAACATAATTGGTATCGTTAATAGTAACAATATGATTGAAAATATAATATCAAACAAGCGTTTTACACTTCGATTCAATATGCTAGGCTTTTCTTGAGCCGGAATCGTATACAACTTGGCTTGATTTGTTTCACGAATCATGGATCGTTACCCCCACATTCAAGAATATAAAATTATACCTATTAATTCACATTCTTTTCTCTTTATATCCGCTATTACTTTTTGCACTGTACGTAGTGAATCTTTTCGCTTTTTAACTGCTAAAACCACTCCATCGCACTTCCCTGCAATAATGTGCGTAGCAGGAAGGTCAAATACTTCAGAGGAATAAAAGAAAATGTAATCAAAATCTTCTTTCCACTTAGCAATCGCATTATCAAATTCATCCATAGCAATTAAGGGTGTCCCTGTGTGTACTGTTTTTTTTGCAGGAATACAATATAAGTATTTAGACAAATTACTAGAAAAAGATTCATAATTGCAGGGGGAAGAACTTATTATATCGTTTACTGTTATCATGTGATTACTTTGTAATAATACATGTAGTTTAGGGTCAGAAAAATTCACATCAATAAGTAACACCTTTTTCTTCATTTCCGCAAACACTAGCCCCATATTTACTATAAGCGAGGCAACAACACCTCTGTCCTTCGTTGAACTAACTGTGAACAGTTGTTTTCCAGATTTTTTCAGCTCGTGATATACCGTATAAAACTGCTCTTTCATCAGATCATCATGCATATTGAATGGCAGCTGTTTCTTTGTCCTAAACATCGACATGTTCACCTCGATATATAGATGATTGTTTATCAACCTCTGTAGGTTTCTTTTTTCTATTCGGTTTCATATTTATGTAACCAATAACAGAAACTGTAGTTATTTTCTCTAAATCCTGTTCCACGTATATACGTTCATCAAAATAATCTCGAAATACAGCTAAACCTATACCAACAAAAAAACTAACAATTAAAGAAATAGGAATGATTAGTTGAAATTTCGGAAACAATTTTTCGGCCTGTTCCTGTAACTCAGGATCAGTTAATACTTTCACTCCTTGTACATTTGTGTACTGTTGAAAGCTTTTTTGTGATTGCTCTGCCAATGCCTTTACTATGTCTTTCACGACTTTCGGATTGGAATCTTTTACTGTAACAGTTACAATTTGTGAGTTGTCCGTATTTACCACCGAGATTTTTTGTGCTAATTCATAACTTGATTGCTCTAATTTCAAAGTTTTTTTAACTGTTGAAATAATTAATGGGCTTTTTAAAATATCGACATACGATGTTACTAGTTGCTTATTTTCTTGTGTTTTATTTGTTGAATTTTCCTTATTAAACTCATCTAAATTCCCAACAAGAATTTGCGTTGAATATTGATATGACGGCTTTAAAACATACATAGAGATAAGAACTAAAGAAGCGGTTAAACAACACATCGTTAAAATAATCGTTACGAATCTTCTTTTCAATAATTGTTGAAAATCTTTTATACTCATTTCTTGCTTCAATTATTTCACCGCCCTTTTCTGAATAACATCCTGCAAGTCACTCTTTACAGATAACCCTTTCTCCTTTCTATCCACTTGTTTTGTTACATACTTTCCGACTCTCAATGCAAATTTTTCTACATATATATACGAAAGCATTGCAAATATAAACGAAAAAACAAGTGAAAAAATTAAAATAATAGGCAACGGTAATATTTTATGGAGCATGTATATAAGGGAAAATAACGATATAATATGATATAAATAAAGACTGTAAGAAATCTTCCCCAAATATAACAAGTATTTATTACGTAGTAAGGACGACAAAGTTGATATTGACAAGCTTAATATGACAAATAGACATGCGCTTATCGCCACTACATAGTCTCGAAATATAAAATTATTGAGCACTTTCATTTCTCCAATAAGCCCTTCATACATAAAAAGTAAAATCGCAAATAAAAACCATGCAATTTTCGTGTTTTTAGTACAATTACTATAAAAAACTATTAAATTATTTTTATACTTCGCAACTAGTGCTCCTAGTAAAAATAGCACCGTATAATGCAAAGTTAATGCATAGCTTGTTAATGTTAAGCCCGAACGAAACAAAAATAATATGATGACAGAACATATACTAAAACTAAACAATAATAGTAATGAACCCCTTAACGTTTTTCGTAAGCAAATCATCAAAATTAACGGGAAAATTATTGATATTCGCATTTCATGGACAAGCGACCAAATCACACCGTTATATGCATCTGTATTATATTTCCCAACCAATAAAATATGTTGTGCGATTAAGCTTGAAGAACTTTCAATCGTCCATGAGCGATTAAACCATTCACTTAAATAAGAAATACCATATTCACTAATTGTAGTCTGGCATATAATCGCTATAATTATTGCCACAATATAAGGAATATATATTCTGCATATACGTTTTAAAAGGTATGACCCATAGCTACTATAGTTTTTTTGAATAGATTCATACAAAACAAATCCGCTCAAAACAAAAAAGATAATAACAGATTCGTTACCACTACTAAAAATTAGACGAGCAGGTGTTTCTTTTAATAGATACACAACAAATGGTTTATTATCTTCATAACTGTAATTTTGAAATGCTGAAAAAATCATTAAATGATGACCAATCATTACTACTAATGAAGAAATCCCTCTTATAGAGTCCAATTCTTCGTATCTCTTCATCTTTTTACATCAACTCCTAATGAAATGATACTAATCATTTCAAAGCGACATCTTTATTCATATTCCTCTCCTTTCTTTTCATTCCAATTTTTCATATTAAAATGATTTTATAGTATAAATTTGAGTGTATTGTAACATTTTTTGTAATATTATGAATAGTAAATCTCAAAAATTGGTATATACCAATTTCAACCTCGAAAAATGAGTAATATTGATAGAAAAACACTATAAAAATATCTTGCATATTTACAAAATTAAAGAGATGAATAGCGTTTTTTCAATATAAAATAAAAAAGATAGCCTATATAGGCTATCTTTTTTATTTTATTTAATTACTGGCACCACTATATGCTACATGTCGTTTCTCAATTCTTTCTTCAATTTCTTTCATATTTTCTTTATTATTTAATAGTGATTGTTTATTTTCAATTAATAATTGTTTAAAAGATTTTCTCACTTTTTTTCTCATTTTCATTGTCCTCCTTGGGGGATGGTTTATATAAAAGATAAAGAATTATCTGTGTGTCCTTATAATAATTGATTGTTGTGAATTCTATTTGAACTTCATATGAAAATTCCGTTTATTTTCTGACAACTTTGTGAACACGAAAAAAAGACTCTCTAAAACTATGTTGAAATTAATTCACTTCATTATAAAAATTACTATTTCCATCAACTTTTATCATTATATCTTGTCGAAACATTTATATATTTAAAATTGATTTCGACATAATTTTATTTACTATAATACTGTTTATAAAAACAAAAAGAAGGTGTTGCATAAGTCAAAGTTCGACTTATGCAACATCCCTCTTTCTAAACTATTTATAGCATATTTATTAATATTTCAGGTCTTCCCCAATTCATTTCTTCACAAACAAATTTAAGTTTTTCTTCATCCATTGTGTGTAGTCCCTCTTCTAGTGCACATGAAATTGGAACTTCACAGTGAATTTGTGCTAATTGCAACGAAATATTTAAGTTCTCTAAATCACTTTCAATCTTCGTACGCTGCGCTTTCGTTAATGATTCTACATTTTCTAGTACAGCGGATACTGTTCCGTGCTCTTGAATAAGCTTATACGCTGTTTTTTCACCGATACCTTTTACACCTGGATAATTATCACTTGTATCTCCCATGAAAGCTTTTGCATGGACGATTTGCCACGGCTCTACACCTTTTTCTTCCATGATTTTCTCCGGTGTGTAATATTCGTAATTTCCAATTCCTTTACGCAGAAGCATAACTGTAACGTTCTTATCAACAAGTTGAAGTAAATCTGTATCACCAGTTAAAATATAAACTTCAGCTTCATTGCAATATTGTTTTGCAAGCGTACCGATACAATCATCGGCTTCGTAGCCTTTCATACCGATAACTGGAATGGATAATTTCGCAGTCATTTCTTGCACTAAATCAAATTGAGGAATTAATTCTTCTGGTGGCGCTGCACGATTTGCTTTATAATTCGAGAACGATTCTGTTCTAAATGTCGTACTTCCCATATCCCAGCATGTAACGATATGTGTTGGTTCGATCGCTTGCGTAGCTGTTAACAAGTGTTTCATATAACCATGAATCCCGTTCGTAGGGGTTCCATCTTGTCGTTTCATAAATTGTCCGTAGACACTTGTTGCGTAAAAAGCACGAAATAATAGTGCCATACCATCAACTAATAATACTTTTTTCATAATTCCTCTCCTATTAAAAAAATAATAACCTCACGTTATCACGTAAGGTTATATAAATAGATTACCATTCTACGTTTTTGCTCAACTTTGTCTATTATACATGGTTTTTGTATATTTAGCACCATTCACACATTAAGACATCCTACTACAACAAGTATGCAATATGCCTGAATACGTATTTTTTCCAGTAGAAACAACGACAGCCTTTGCATTTCCACTAACAATATGCGAACCTTTAAAACATACATTTTCAAGCTCAAGTGGATTATAATCTTTCATCCGTTTTAATGGAATAAATCGTTTACGTTCAAGGTGATAGCAGCTTTCAAACTTCTCTATACTCGCTTCGTTTCCCGTTAACACAGACTCATTTACTAATAAATCATCTGCATAAATAATACGTACATCAGCTGGCACAGCATCTCCAGCCGAAAGAAAAATCATATCTCCAGGTACAAGTTCTTGCACTGGTATCTCCATCATTTTCAGTTCACTATTTAGCCCTGTACTACTAGAACATTCTACTCTAGATACAGTAATCGTTTCACGTTGTAATTCATCACACACACGTTGTTTTGAAAAACCTGGGATCATGCCACCAAGCTTCATCATTACTTCTGCAAGAAGTGCTCTTTTTGAAGTTAGTTCATTTCGGCCATATACTTGAATACGTTTTTGTGCCTCTTTCATTGATAGTCCGTCTCTTGTTGTTTTAAAATATGCAAATACAGATTTTACATCTCTTGTTGCAATTTCAATTAATAAATCTTTATTTTTTTGAAGCATTGTTTGTTCTTTTATTGATTTTTTACTTAGTTTATATGACGTGTTACCCACAGTTTTGTTTGCATATAACATATTATCGTCTCCTCCTTTACAACATAGGAAGAAACGCTTTGTTTCTCAATTTATCCACTTTACTGTGAAAGTGTCTAGCGCTTTATAAACGCTACATTGTGATAAATATAGAGGGAGGAACAAATCGTTTCCTGCCTACATCATATATTTTTGATTTGAAGTATATGGGTAACGGAACCGAGTCAGAATTTGACATGCTCCTCACCTCCTCGTTTAATTTTATAGTTTATACTATGAAATTACTCATAGCTTGGTAACAAAAAAGACCCCTACCCTTAAGAGAGTAGTGGCCATTACATACACAAATAAACGATTTCTAATATAATTAGAAATCTACGGACCTCTCCCTCACCGAGTTTTAGCACTGTATAGCATAGGTACATTACCAGCTACGTTAAGAAAAACCTTAATTCGATCATTCCTGTTGACCCATTGGCGTCTCTCGACATTTTTGGGCAGTAGCATTTCTCTATACAGGAGCCTCACCTAACAGAGACTTATTTTCATTACATTGAAAATGTTACTCTTATTTAAAATAGATGTCAACCGTAGCCTACAATTTTTTCAAAAGGTATGGCAAACTAACATATATAAAGTGAAACTTTAATCAGTGGGGTTTTGTTCATCCCCCACTGATTATTAGCCCTCACCAATCGGGCTGCCCGGCAAATAGCGGAATAAAATAAAAAACTTTACGTTTAAACGTAAAGTTTTTAATAAGTTATACAGCCAGCAATTACAATCCCAATTGAAAGCGATAAAAACATAAGAAAAAGACCGACTGCTTGATTATCTTCTTCAAGACTTTTGTTTATATTAAAGCGTGGTGTAAGCCACTCAGCTAAATAAAAAACGATAATTTGAGCCAAAATCCCAACTGCTCCCCACGAAATCATATCAAGAAGTGAAATTGAATTAGCTGCTGTCGAATATAAAACAATAGCTAACCCAAGTAATCGTCCTCCAAGCACATAGCTTACCGCCTTATTCCCTTGAGCCATTAACTTAAATTCCTTAACTTTCGTTGTCACTTCCATCAAGAACAGACCAATACATAAAAGTCCGAGTGTTACTGCTAAATATGATAAAAAATTAATCATTTTTCCCCCTCCTTTTTATACCTACCGGTAAATAGTACGATTCATTTCCTGTAATCTTTTCTCCCGCGCGAATACCGATACTACTTGCTTTTCCAGCAATTAAAAAAGAACCAAACACATACGACAGTTTCTCCATCCCTTTTTCTGTTTCCAAGGATACGACTGGAAGTTCTATATACTTTTGAAATATCGGCAGTGAAGTTTTATACGTTTGATGTGCATTTTGAAGCATAATATTTTCATCCTTATCGCGAATCGTAATTGTATCTCCTTCTCTACCAAATGAAGGTTTTTGAACGAAAGAACCTTTTCCTAAAAATAAATCTGGTTCTAAATATGTAGGTAACATATATTCTTTAATCCACTGTTGTTCCTCGTTTGTATAAAAGACTTCTTCTTCTGCTAACCCCCAAATAAGACACTGAATTGATTTTGGCTGAAGTAAAAATGCTGACAAAGGATTTATTATAAAAAGCTTTCCGGCTTTTACAAGTTGCAGCAGTTCCACACCTACCAAATCTCCTGTTTCAGGATCTTGATCCTCAATTAAATCTTCTATCGGATATGTTTGACGATATAAAACATCAATCTTCGCCCCATCTTTATCAACTAGAGCACCTTTCGTAATTCTAAGTTCTGACATTGGCACTACTTTATTTTCAACATGGCATAACTGACTTAAATACATAGTCGTATTCCAATCCTCAATATGTTCATGATGTGCTGTAAAAACAACATTTGGATTGTCTAATCCCTTTGTCGCTTCCATTACAGCTTTCGTAACACCAGAAGATAGTAATCGTTCTTGATCCGAGTTTGGATCATCATAACCTAGGTTTTCACAAACTTTTCCATTCATTTGAAAGCATTCCATAATAAAAGTTGGTGTATCACTATTAAACTCAAGCATTTTAATTTGGTTATCAACCGTTATAACGAAATCAAATCGTGAAATAACAGATTCAGGATATAATCCTTTCATTCTAATGAATGATAAGCTCGCAGGAGGAAAACCAAGCTCAAGAATCTGTTCGTCACTTAAATTTCGCAAAAGTCTAGCAGTCTTAAAAAATATTTTACCCATTCGTTCAGTCGCTAAGTGTAATTGTTCCAAAGTCTGATTTGTTATAGAAAAAACATGAAACAAACTATATTCACATTCATATAAATCCGACCAAAAATTCGGATATTTTAAATAAAAATCTTTTCGATCCCTTATGTATTGCGACATATTTTAGCCCCCAAATCCTCCCTTTGAACCGCTTCCAATTCCACCTTTAAATTCAGCAGACGATTGATACGATTTAAACGCCGATGAATTTTTAAAAGTGGATTTATTTTGATAATATCGCCCACCATAGAAATAATGCCCACGATAACCTGAACTACTATCATCACACTGCCATACCCCAAGTTCATCATCCCAATCCCAATCAGAACAACTATTATCATTCGGTTTTGGGGGAAGATCTTGTGCGCAACCAAATAAAGTGCCAGTCATTAAAGACGTTACGACACCACCTACTAGCCATTTCGTTTTTGTCACCTTCGCACTCCCCTTTTTAAATTCTATTCCTATTATATAGGATGGCATGATAAAGTAGAAGAAAAAGGAAGAAGAGGGATGAAATGCGCTTAGAATATCGACTTAATGATGAAACGAAAGGGTATCCTGCTTTATGGAACTACGCCAATATTTCTAATTCTGAAATTATCGCACGCATGACTTGTGAATATTTTATTAAAGAGAAAAATACTTATGTTGTTACTGCAACTTCGGTTGATCCAGACGGAACAGCAGTTATTTATATTCAAAAAGAAGTTTTCGCCAATGACCCTTCAGACCCTACATACTCCCACATCGGTTTTGAAATTAGAGAACTAAGTGAAACGAGTTCAAGCTTAGTAGATAGTCAAGATGTATGGAACTACGAAGAAATTTTACCATCTCTTCATTCAGATATTATATATATTCAGCGAGACGGCATGTCTATGGAATTCTCCTTGGATTCAAGAGAGATTGATGAAGACAGAAAGTGCTACATTTATTACGGAAACTTCACAGGTGAATCAAGATAATATTGATATATCTATGCAACAAAAAAACCTTACGTATAAAACGTAAGGTTTTTATATAGCCCCACATATGCCGTTCTCTCTAGATGTCCATAAACCTGCTCTCACAGGTGGATGCTCTCACAAATGTTTGTAACTTCCTTCTTAAAAAGATGGCATGTTAGCTACATTTAAATATTGAACTTCCATATTAAACTTATTGGTTTAAGACATGCATAAGCTACGTACACCGTAGGAATTTTATATAAGGTTAGTTGAAATAAGACCCCCGCACGTGCCGCTCCTCGTAAATGTCCAAAAACCCGCTACTCGCAGGTGGATGCCCTCACAGTTACCGTACATCTTCCTCCACAAGGAAGGCTTGATGATGGTCGCTAAATATTGAGCTTCCGTATAACTAACATCGGTTTTAGACATAAATAAGTTACGTACACCGCAGGATGTATTATTTACTTGTCGTTATATTATCACATTGTTTCCAATGTGTAAAATACAAAGTTTTTCGAGCAATCTCTTGCTTGTGACCTTATTTTAATACAAATTATTTTTGCATGCAAGTGATTAATCTTCTTCTTTTGCAATTTGATTTTCTGGATAAGAAATCCAATCACTCCAGCTACCCGCATACAATTTAACATTTTGGAATCCAGCCAATTTTAACGCAATGATATTTGGACATGCCGTAACACCAGAACCACAATATACAATGGTTTCCTTATCTTTCGACAGATTTTGGAATCGTCCTTGTTGCTCAGCTTCATTCTTAAATTGTCCTGATTGCAACATTCCATCCTTCCAAAAATAGTTTGCTGCTGTCGGAATATGTCCTGCTTTATGATCGACAAGTTCCTCTACACCAGCATAACGTTTTGGCTCTCTTGAATCAATTAACGTAACATCTGCACCTGCCTGGATATTCTCTCTTACTGTTTCCATCGATACAAGCATATGATCTTGTATGTTTGTTTTGAATGTTTTTCGTATAACAACAGGAATTTCCGTTGTTGTCGGTAGTCCATTCTCTTTCCAAACCGGGAAACCACCATCTAATATATATACTTTCTCATGTCCTACATAGTTACATAACCACCATAAACGAGCAGCATTTGCACCAGCTTGACTGTCATACGCAATTACTGTCGTATGTTCATCAATACCAACCTCCGAAAGCTTGTCCGCAAACTCTTCAATGCTTGGCAACGGGTGGCGGCCACCATGCTCTACTATAGGACTTGATAAATCTAAATTCAAATCAAAATATAAAGCATGAGGAATATGTTCTTCTTCATACTTTTCTCTACCCCAATTAGGATTCGCTAAATCAAAACGACAATCGATTACACGGACGTTCTCATCTTCTATATGCTCACGTAACCATTCGACTGTAACTATCATCTTTAACGACCTTCTTTCTCTTGTAAACGACTTACATACTCCATAACCATTTCTTCTGTAACATATTTACGCTGCAAGGTAACACCATTTTTTGCAAGATCATTAATTTGCTTTGTTACAACATTAATGACATCAACCGAAAATTCTTTCCCATTTGACGCAAGAGATACGGCTGCTTCAATAGCTGCTTCACGCTGCGCATCTAATTGTAAACATGCTTTTACACTTTCATTTTGTTTACGAGAATGTGCTGTAATTGCTTTATGTACTTCCATCTTCTCTTCCCCCTAAATAAGTTATACGTTCTAATTCAATTCCATTGCAAGCCGAATCATATCACGGCATACAATGCCATTTTCAATAATCTCTTCTTCATAATGCTTCGAAAAGTAATCAAAATCAATAGAAAAAATACGAAATCCACATTTTTGATATAAAGCAAGTTGTGAAACACTAGAATTACCTGTACCAATTTCCAGTTTTGACATACCATATCCTTTAGCAGTTTCTACAGCATGACTTACTAGCTTCTTTCCAATCCCTTTTCCTTGCACATGCTCTGCAACCGCAATATTCATGATTTCCATCGTCTTTGGCCTTGTTTCTAAAAGAACATATACACCGATAACGCTACCCTCTTGCTTTGCTACGTATGTTAATCCTCTTTGTACATATGTAGCTATTTGCCGTTCACTTGGATCAGCAAGTAGCAATAAAGACTTCGGTATAGCTTCTTCTTTCGAAATATACTCTATTACTACACCCATAAAAATTCCCCTTTCTCTATTGTTCTAAACCCTCCTTGTCTACCATAATTAATAGAAAGGAGGGGTTCATCATGGACAACAATGAGAAAAAATGCAACGTCATCTCTATTGATGGAAAGAAGAAGAAAAGCGACACGTATTCCTACCCAAAATTAGTAGTAGAAAACAAAACATATGAATTTTCTTCATTCGTCTTATGCGGTGAAACACCAGATGGCAGACGACTCGTTCTTACTCATATGATTTCTACCGATGAATTTGCTGGATTTGTCAAATCTTTAGATACTGTACTGCAAAAGAAAATTGAACGAATCTTTTTCTCATAACGACTATATAACATAAATTTCTTTTTCAATCTCTACTAACTGCTTTTGCAATTGTTCTTTACTTTGTTGATATAGAGATACATCGATCGTTTCAGCCAATGCAAACAATATACTTTCATAATAGTTCATCACATCTTGTTGCATCACTTTTTGGAATAAGTTCCACTTCATATCCCATTCTTGCTTATAATGATGAACAAATAAATCTTTTTCATCGGCTACATAGTTTGATACGAGCGGTTCTAATACAGATTTAGCGTCTTCTTGCATAAAAGCTTTGTCATTCTTTTCAAAAAAGCTTTTCTCATTTTTAAAATGTGCCAGTGCTTTTTTGAAATCTTTTATTTCAACTGAAGGGAACGGTTCTTTATGTGTAATATCTTTATATTCATACTCCACTGTTCCATTCATAGAAATTGATTGATTTTCTACTTTACAGTTCACTACAATTTCGTCCTTTGCACGCTTCATCGCTTCGTCTATCCATTTTTCAAGACGTAATGATGTCGCACGCATTTCTTGTAATAAATCATGCTGAATAAATGCTACTAATTCCATAACACACTGTTGCAATTGTGTTTTCACATTTCCATCCGTTCGAAGTGACGCCGGATTAATAAATTCAGTAAACACATCGTTATAGCGTAGGAATAGACGCTGTTGCACGTAATAAAGCAACTCTTTCACTTCATTTTGCATCGCCTGTTCTTCAGCAAGTACACTATATGATGAAATGATATGAAGTAGTTGACCACGCTCTGCTTCATATTTTTTCGTTTGCTTCTCTTTCTCTTCATTCCCCTGCTTTGCACCATTTATCATGTTTACTAAAAGCTGATCTGCCCCTTGCAACGCACCATATAGAGCATGCACAGAAACAAGCATTAAATCTCTCATCATAAAGGACGTAAATGATTCCTCAAACTTAGTAATTCCAGAGTTTTGTAAAATACCATACTTCTCTTTTTCAACATTCTTTCCTTGTTTCTCTTCAAGCGCACATAAACTTGAAATTGCAAATAAACGCGGATTTCTAATACCGTATTGCAGTAGCTGATCTGCGATATAACCTTTTACCATTTCAAGTTCTTCTTCAGACTCTGCTAAATCCGCCGCATTAATTAAGAAGAACATTTTATCAAGGGCAAAGGTATCCTTTACACGACCAAGCTGAATTAAAAATTCACGATCAGCACGAGAGAATACATGGTTATAATATGTTACAAATAAAATAGCATCTGCGTTTTTAATATACTGGAATGCAACATCCGTATGGCGAGCATTAATAGAATCCGCTCCAGGTGTGTCTACAAGCGCTACTCCCTGCCTTGTTAAAGCACAATCATAATAAAGCTCCATATACTCAACGAAGCATGATTTTTCTTCGTTCGCTACATAATCAGAGAACTCTTCTAATGTAACTTGTACTTGTTCTCCTAAATAAGTAGAAACTGCATCATACCCTTTTTGTACCGCTCGTAAAAAGCTAAATGTTGTTTTTTGCTTCCCAGTTGGTGAAGGATATTTCATAACTTTATCAATTTGTGCTAACGCCTCATCTAACGTAGTAATCTCATAATGAAACAGCTTATAAACAGCTTTCATATCTTCTAATAAAGCTTGCTTTGATTTGAATTGAACCATTAATGTTCCGTGTGGTTTTTCCTCTGTAACCGGCAAAATTTGATTAATCGTTGCCGTCGTCGGATTTGGTGATACAGGAAGTACCTTCTCACCTAGTAAGGCATTGGCAAATGATGATTTCCCAGCACTAAAAGCTCCGAATAACGCTACTGTAAATTGTTTCGTTTCCACACGACGCCTTTTTTCTATTACCTCTTGCTGTACATGTTTCAGCGCTGGCAATGGCTCTAATATCATTTCAGCTTTCTTCACTTTCTCTAATATACGCTGAATATTTAAAACTGCTGTTCCTTTTATCTCTTCTTCATGAGCCGCCCCGTTATCATTTACAATCTCCTGCTCTTGTAGTGTAAATTTCTCACTAACAATTTGTTTTTCACGTTGCAATATCTCCTCTATTTGCAATCCTTCTGGTGTAGCAACACGCTCGCGCCAAATATTTTGTAAATAACTTTCATATGTCTCTAAATTGTTACTGTATTGTAATTCCGTCTCTTTTGCCGTTTGCAACATCGTATATTTTTCAATCTCTTGTTCCATACGAGCAACTGCTTCCTTCACCTTTTGCTTTAAAACGACTGCACTTTTATCAAAAATTTGCTGAGCTTTTGTAAAATAACGTTTCTTCAGTTCATTCGCTACATCCGCTGTATAAAGAAGTAAGTAATCACCTGTGAAACCTGCACCTTGTTTAATGACTTCAGCTAACATTTCTGGTCCAAAAGCAATTTCTAAAGCATATATGTCTTTCCCAATTTCCTCCGTGAACAATCCTTCTTCTTTTAAGAAGGCCACAATAAATTCTTTCACATGAAAATCAAGTTGCGTTTCAACAGTCTTTTGAAGGGCAGAATAAAACGCCTCTACACGTCTTTGTTTTTCTTGCTCCGTCTTTCCTTTTGCAAATAGCAAACCAACTTTAAACTTTGTTAATTTCGTTTCTAAATATGCATTTGCCAATTCTCTCATTTCAAATGGCATTAAATACGCGTTATCTAATATAGCTTGTAAACCTTTTATAAATTCGTTTCTCACATGAGATTCTTTACTAGCCTCGCGATGTTTAATTTCCGTTAGCTCTTCTTTCTTTTCAACTATTTCTGAAATCGAAAGCGGTGATGCTAACTCTTCCTCATATGTCAAAAGAGCTTTTTCATTTTCAGAAAGAATAAACGAGAAATGTTCCCCCATTAAATATTCTGTTTCTCGCTCCATTCCATCTCTTACATACTGCTCTTTTTCTTTCATAATAGATGTAATTAATGTTTCTAAGCTTCCAATTTCATTTTGTGGATGTTTCATCATTCTTAATGACGTATAATAAACTCCATCTACTTCAATATCCCAGTTAGAGAACGATTGTTTTACACTATCTTTATAATCCTCAAACGATAATTCATTTTCTTTATGTTTATCTATTTGATTTACAACGAGATAAACCGTTTTATTACGTTGTTTCAATTCTTTAACAAATTGTAAATTCACTTCCGATTGGACGTGATTATAATCCATCATATAAAAAATTACGTCTGCTAGATGCAGCGTTGATTCTGTCGCTAATTGATGGGCATCATCTGTTGAATCAATCCCTGGTGTATCAACTAACATAACACCCTCAGGAATTGGCGCATCATTCCGATAAATATGAACACCAATTACCTCATCACCGTCTTTACAAATTTGTTTTAATTCTTCCGCTGAATATGCACCATCATATTCGTACTGTTCTCCAGATTTAATCGTTACAACAACACGATCAAATCCCTTTTCAATTTTAACGACGTTAGCGCTTGTCGGAATTGGACTTGTTGGTAACAACTGTGCTTTATATAGATGATTCATCATCGTTGATTTCCCTGCAGAGAAGTGACCGCAGAACGCTATCATAAGCTGTTCTTGTTTATATTTTTGAATCACCTCAAACAACTTTAAACTATTCTCTGCATCGCCGTGTTTTTGCCACTCTTCATAAAAACAAACAAGTTTTCTCATACCGTTTGTCTGTACTATGTTTGTCATCCCCTTGTTCCCCTTTATCCAAGATGTATATACTTTTCCCTGCTATTTGCGAGCTCATAACCAGTGAGAGTTACACCTACCCATTGATTACAGTTTCACTTTACTATCATACTAAATTTTCAGCATATTCTCATTAAAAATAAAAAATCCCTTTCATTCTTTTTACAAATGAAAGGGATTTTATGTCATATCACTCATTTTGCTGTTCCTACTCCATTTAAAACATACTTTGTAATAACTGCATATACAACGACTGTACCTGCTACTAATGCATATACCATACTTACGCACCAACCTTTTTTGATAATGATTATCACTTTTGAATACAGTTTATCATTAAAGAGAATCATTATCAACACTTTTCATAAAGAAAGCCCCTTATAGGAAGGAGCTTTACTGCCTGTTTTGAAGAAGGTTAAAACTTGTTGTGCACTCTTATTATATCTCATAATACGCATCTTAACAGTTTTAAAAATTGGAAATTACCTATATACCCTCTTCTTTACATTTTGTATAATAAAAGGGAATTACTTAACAAGGAGGAAAATAATGACACAAAACATTTCACAAGGCGAGAGGATACATTCCATCGATATTATTAGAGGAATAGCTGTATTAGGTATTTTTCTTGTTAACTGGCCAATTATTGCCGGGGTTGACTCACGTGATATTACAGGAATTTACGAAGGGATAGACAGCTATATTCGCCTATTTTACGATATGTTTATTCAAACGAAATTTTATACAATTTTTTCGTTTTTATTCGGATTAGGTTTTTATATTTTTATGAATCGTGCTGAGGCGAAGACCGATCGTCCAAAAACTTTGTTTGTTCGCCGCTTACTTATCTTATTATTATTTGGGTTCTTACATTACGTTCTTTTATGGGACGGTGACATTTTACATACTTATGCAATTACCGGGTTTTTCTTATTTTTATTTTACAAAAGAAAGACACGTACTATTTTAATATGGTCAATTGTACTATTAAGTTTCATGCAATTGTTCACATTATTAGGTTCTCTTGTCATGTTATTAGTGCCGGTAGATGAACTAGGCCTTTCCATAGCCATTATGCCGTTAGAAAACTGGGGCTTACAAATTACAGACAGATTCTATTCTTTCTATTCTGAAGCAATAAGTAACAGTCTTATTATGCTTCCTGAAACACTAGGATTGTTTTTACTCGGATTATATGCCGGTAAAAAAGACATTTTCCGCCGTGCTAAGGAATTAGATCCAAAACTTAAAAAATGGCAAATCATTATGTTCATTTTAACATTACCGATGTGGTTTATTATGGTTTACTTCTTTATGAACAATCAACCATACACACCATTTTCACTTATGGGTATTACGATGATAAGCGGAAAGACATTGTTCATCTTCTACATTGTCACGTTAATGCGTTTATTACAAAAAGAAAAATGGCAAACAGTATTACGTCCATTCCAATACGTTGGACGAATGGCGTTAACGAATTACATCTCACATACAATTGTTACATTACTTGTATTTGGGCTACTATTCAAAAATGATTATCTTGCTCCATTATGGGTTGGACCACTATTCTGCGTCGGTTTCTACACGTTACAAATCTTTATTAGCCGCTGGTGGCTTTCACATTACCAATACGGGCCACTTGAGTACATTTGGCGTCTTGGTACTTACGGGAAAATGATGCCACTTAAAAAGAAAAGCAAGGTCTCATAACGAGACCTTGCTTTTTTACGCTTCTCTTACTGCACTTTGCATAGACACCGGCTCTTCTTTTACTTTCACTTTGCGCTGCGGCACCATATTAAATACGATATTTAACAATACTGCTGATGCACTTCCAAGTACAATTCCGTTATCTGTTAAAATACGAATGCTTTCTGGAAGTTGTGAGAATAATGTAGGAACGACTGTTACGCCAAGCCCAATTCCAACAGAACATGCAACGATTAATAAGTTTTCTTGTCTTCCAAAGTCAACGCTACTTAACATTTTAATACCATATGCCATAACCATACCAAACATTGCGAGCATAGCACCGCCAAGTACTGACTTCGGAATAATTGTTGTGATAGCTGCAATTTTCGGAATAAACCCAAGAGCGATTAACATACCACCGCAAGTATAAATAATAACGCGATTTCTTACTCCAGTTAATTGAACAAGTCCTACGTTTTGAGAGTATGTTGTATATGGGAACGCGTTAAAAATACCACCTAACACCATCGCTAATCCTTCTGCACGATACCCTTTTGTTAATTCTTTTTCACCGATTTTTTTATTGCAAATATCAGATAATGCAAAGTATACACCTGTTGCTTCTACAATCCCTACACAAGCAACGAGAATCATTGTAATAATTGGTGTTAATTCAAATGTTGGTGTACCGAAGTAAAATGGCTGAATACCATGGAACCAATCCGCCTCTCCAACTGCTTGCAAGCTTACTTTCCCCATAAATGCTGCAACGATAGTACCGAACAACAAACCTAATAGAATAGAAATTGAACGGATAAACCCATCAAAGAAACGATACATAATGATGATAAATAATAACACTCCAAATGCTAACGCTAAGTTTTCAAGACTTCCGAAATCTTTGCTTCCTACTCCACCAGCCATATCATTAATAGCGGCTGGAACAAGTGTAACTCCAATTACTGTAACGACAGACCCTGTTACAACTGGTGGAAACAGTTTTACAAGCTTTCCAAATAATTTCGCAAAAATAACAACGAATAACCCGGCAGCAATAATTGCCCCATAGATAGAAGACACACCGTATTGTTTTCCAATTGCAATCATCGGCCCAACCGCTGTAAATGTACAACCAAGTACAACTGGGAGTCCAATACCGAAAAAGCGATTTGATAATGCTTGTAAAATTGTCGCAACGCCGCACATTAATAAATCAATTGAGACTAAGTATGTTAACTCTTTTTGATTTAAACCAAGTCCGCCGCCTACAATAAGCGGTACGATAATTGCGCCAGCATACATAGCAAGCATATGCTGCATACCAAGCGATGCAATTTTAAATGGATGCTGCTTCATTGCTTATTTCACCTCCGCAGTTTCATGCTGTACAAATGCAACTGTGCCGTTATCAAGTGATGCAATTTCTGCTAGTGATTCAACACGAACGCCTTGTTCACGAAGCTTCTTTCCTCCATCTTGAAATGCTTTTTCAATAACAATTCCAATTCCTGCAATACTCGCTCCAGCTTGCTCTACTAAACTCATTAAACCTAAAGCAGCCTGACCGTTTGCTAAAAAGTCATCGATGATTAATACACGATCATTTTCATCGATATGATTGCGAGATAATGAAATTTCATTCGTTTCTTGTTTCGTAAATGAGTATACGTTTGCAACGTACATATTATCTTGTAACGTTAACGATTTACGTTTTCTTGCAAAGATTACTTTTACACCAAGCTCTAATGCAGCCATAACTGCTGGTGCGATGCCTGAAGATTCAATCGTTACGATTTTTGTAATGTTCTCTTCTTTAAAACGTTTAGCAAATTCTTTTCCAATCTCTTGCATAAGTACTGGGTCAATTTGATGATTTAAAAATGCATCTACCTTTAATACGTCACCAGATAAAACCTTTCCTTCGTTCAAAATCTTTTCTTGTAATACTTTCATGTTTGTTCCCCCTCTTATGCAATAAAAAACTCCAAAAGCCGCCACCACTCGTTACAAGTGAGAGACGCGCTTTTGGAGTTTCGCAAAAAAGAATGCTAAACAAGCAATATATTCGTCCTCACTCATAGTCAAAGTATTTACGGTACTTCGGTAGAAACTTGCAGGCCATATCCCCGCGATTATATGAGTGTAGCTAACTATTTATTTTATAGATGGATTATAACGCACTTTTTATACTTTGAAAAGTATTTATTAACAAAACACGTACAAATTTTATAAAAACATCATTTTCGTTCGAGTTTTGTAAACTCTTACATATTATTTCAAAGCGTCGTTAAAACAATTGGCCCATCTTTTGTAATTGCAATTGTATGCTCATATTGCGCTGATAATTTCCCGTCCATCGTTCTTGCAGCCCATCCATTTAAATCTACTTTCGAATATCGCATACCTACATTTACAATTGGCTCAATTGTAATTACCATTCCTTCTTGCAACTCAGGCCCTTGTCCTTGTTTCCCAAAATGAAAAATTGCTGGTTCTTCATGGATCTCTTTACCTATTCCATGTCCCGTAAAGTCTCTTGCGACAGAAAAACCTTCATTTGCTACGTAACTCTCAATTGCATACCCAATGTCTCCTACATGATTACCGATTACCGCCTGATCAATCCCTTTATACAATGCATTCTCAGCTACTACCATTAACCTTTCCGCTTCCTCAGAAACATTTCCAACTCTATACGTCCAAGCAGAATCTGAAAGACCACCATTTAAGTTTACTACCATGTCAATTGTTACAATATCTCCTTCATTTAAAGGAACATCGGCCGGAAACCCATGACACATTTCATCGTTTACAGATGCACATATCGCATATGGATACCCATTGTAACCTTTCTGTTCAGATGTGGCACCATGCTGTTTTAAATACATTTCAACAAACGTATCAATCTCTTGTGTCTTTATACCTGGCTTTATCATTTTCGCAATTTCTTTATGACATGAAGCAAGTAATTTTCCAGATTCATGCATCAAATCTATTTCATTTTTCGTTTTAATTGTAATCATACTACCTCTACCTTTCCTTGCTAAACCTACTATTTACTACTAAAATTCTATCATACACATCTTCTTCCACAATTTCCAATTACAAAAGCAAATATCCTTTATCTCTATTTTCCGAATATAAATTTTTAGTTAATTCGATTTTTAAGATATTATATCTAGTATTTTTTATTGATATTTACTTATAAACAAAGTATAGTGTTACCATACTATTAAAAGGAGGATTATTAAAGATGATGCACGCAGGAAGACTACGTCAGCAAACTTTGAACAATAAGTAACTTAATATGTTCAAAGGCTCTGTTTTCATAAAGCAGAGTAAACGGGATTAGTCTGCACATTTTTAATAATCTTCAACGGAAGAGTACACTTTCCACATGAAGAAAGGCAGATATACGTCTGTCTTTTTTTCGTATATTTTTTCATACAAAGAGAGGCGTTTATTCATTATATCCTCGTTTACTCTTAACCACAGACAGAAGCTCGTCTGTGGTTTTTTTATGATTACATTTCCTTATATCTCGCTACTTTAATCATATTGATGTAGTTAGAAACAATTAGTAACAGAAAACATTAAAATTAGAATAAACATTTGGAGGAAATGGGAATGAATACACTTAAAGTTAAACAATTAGCAAATAAGGAAGGACTAAATATATTAGAAGATTCAATAGTAATTAATGAATCTGGCGTTGACTTTCAAGTAGCACACGTTAAAGAACAAAACGGAGATAAATGGATACTAAGAATTCCTCGTAGACCAGAATCTATGAGACATGTCCAACGAGAAAAAAAAGCATTAGAACTTATGAAAAAACATGTAGAATTCCAAGTTCCTGATTGGTCTATATTCTCTGAGGAACTAATCGCTTATAAACAACTAAGTGACGTTCCTGCCGCTACTATCGATATAGAACGACAAGAATATATATGGAACTTTAATGAAAAGAATGCACCAACTGAATACAATATTTCATTAGGAAAAGTTCTAGCGAATTTACACTCATTACCTCAGCAAAAATTTAATAATATAGGTGTTGAAATTCTTACTGCTAATGAATTAAGAACTTCTATGAAACAAAGGATGAATCGAGTGAAGGAACAATACCACATCAATCAAAACTTATGGGATCGTTGGCAAGCATGGCTAGCTGAAGACTCTTTTTGGCCATCTCATGTAGGAGTAAAGCACGGGGATATACATCCAGGTCATATCCTGATTGATAAGAAAAATAATGTAACTGGCTTAATCGATTGGACAGAAGTAGGGATAGCTGATGTATCTATCGATTTCGCTTCCCATTATCTGCTCTTTGGGAAAGATGGACTAACAAAGTTAATTAATTCTTATGACAATTCTGGCGGTAAAACTTGGTCAAGAATGGATGAACATATTATCGAACTTCTAACAACAAATAGTATCACTGTTGCTGAATACGCTCAAGTATCAGGTTTGAAAGACATGCATGAAATAGCTGTACACATGCTATCAACTGAAAGTTAATGAAGTTGCAAAAAACAGAAGAACCCTCTTCTGTTTTTTGTTATTTTCCACATATATAATTCATTTTCAAAAACTCAAAACAACTACCGTTTGTTTTTTGTATAAACGTCCCAACTGCTTCAAACCCTGCCCTTTTATATACTTTAATAGCTCTCTCATTAAATTTCACTACTGATAGTGTTATATAATTGCACCCATATTTTTCTTCACTAAAAGCTAGTCCCGCATTCACGAACTGTAAACCAAATCCATTGCCAGTTATATCAGGTCTCATTCCAAGTCCTATATCAACCGTTCCATTATTCATTTTACAAACAGTAAAAAAACCAATGAGAGTGCCATTTTCCTTTATAGAAAATGTATGATTCCCTCTACTCTCATCATGTAAAAACTCATCTAAATCTTCTTCATCTGCCGCTATATCATAAAAAGAATATTTCCCTTCATAGTGCCAGTTATATGCAATCTCTTCTGCTTCTTCTTGCGTCATTACTGTATATGTATAAAGCATTCTTTTATCCCCCTTAAAAAAAGAGCTGCAATTAAGCAGCTCTTTTTTATAACTCATAAATTTCTTTATACTTCGCTTCTAAATAATCTGCTAAGTAGTTTGCATTTAATCCTTCGCCTGTCACATCTTCTAAAATTTCAAGTGGCTTTTTCGTTTTACCGTATTGGTGAATATTTTCTGTTAACCATTCACGAATTGGTGTTACGTTTCCTTCTTCTAATAATGCGTCAAAGTTCGGAATGTCTTTTAACATTCTTTGCTTAAACTGTGCTGCATACATGTAACCAAGCGCATAAGATGGGAAGTATCCAAATGAACCACCAGCCCAGTGAACATCTTGCAATACACCTTGTGCATTATTTTCCGGACGAATGCCTAAATATGCTTCCATCTTATCATTCCAAGCTGCTGGTAAGTCCTTCACTTGTAATGTACCATCAAATAATTCTTTCTCAAGCTCATAACGAACCATAACATGAAGCGGGTATGTAAGCTCATCTGCTTCTATACGAATGAATGACGGTTTCGATTCGTTAATTGCATCATAAAACTCATCAACTGACATATCATCAAATTGACCATTGCTATACTCTTTTAATAAATCATAATTCTTCTTCCAGAATGATTTATTACGGCCGATAAAGTTCTCAAAGAATAATGATTGTGATTCGTGAATACCCATAGATGTACCACTGCAAAGTGGTGTACCTTCAAATTGTTCTGCAATATTTTGTTCATATACTGCATGACCACATTCATGAATTGTTCCAAAAACAGCCATACGAAAATCTTTTTCATCATAGCGTGTCGTAATACGAACATCCCCTCTATTTAATGTAATTTCGAAAGGATGTACTGTTTCATCAAGACGACCTGCTTCAAAGTCATAATTCAATTGCTTCAATAATTCTAATGTAAAGTTCTTTTGTTTTTCTTTTGAAAATCGTTCCGATAAAGCACTTGTTTTTAATCCTTTTTTAGACTCAGAGATTTCTTTTACAAGCGGTACGATGCGCTCACGAAGTTGACCAAATACGTGATCTAAAACTTCCACTGTAATACCTGGCTCATACATATCTAATAATGTATTGTATTTATATGTTTCATAACCCCAATATGTAATAAATTTCTTTTTAAATTCCACAATTTTTTCTAAGTACGGGCGGAACATTTCGAAATCAGATTTTTCGCGAGCTTCTTCCCACACACTCTCCGCTTTCGCTTCTAATTTCACATAAGCCTCATATTCAACTTGTGGAATTTTTTTATTTCTATCATATTCTTTCCGGCACTCTTCAACCATTTTCTTCGTCGTTTCAGAAAGTTTATCTTCGCGTATTAAAGCTTCAAGCTCTGTTAAATAGTTTCCCATCTCATCTGAAGTCGACATAGCAAACACTTCTGACGAAAGCATACCAATTACTTCAGAACGCTGATCCACACCTTTTTTTGGTGCACCTGTTCTTAAATCCCAAAACATTAAACTTAATGCTTCTCCATAATTCTGTATCTTCTTCACGTATGTTAAAAATTGTTTTTCTACTTCATATGTAGCAACTGTCATCGTATAAAAGCCTCCTTTTTCTACCTCAAACTTAATTCGACACGGAAACATAAATTCCTTTTATAATAGAAAAAAGCTTGGCAAGCGCCAAGCTTTTTCCTTATAATTCTTTACCTTCTACTGGCAGTACATTTTTCACAGCTGCAACTACTTTCTCATCTTCTGAATCAGATAAGAAGATTGATATAGCACCTTTATCGTCGCTCGTACGAATTAAACGTCCGATCCCTTGACGAAGTCGTAAAATCATATACGGTACATCTACATCCCAGAATGGATCATTTACGTGCTTACGTTTCGCTTCAAACACAGGATCGTTTGGAGGGAATGGTAATGACCAAATGATAACATGTGATAATGATGAACCTGGAATATCTAAACCTTCCCATAAATGAACGGCACAAAGTACAGTCTCTTCTTCATTTTGGAAACGAGAAACGAGCTGACTAATTTCCTGATCTCCTTCATATAGGAACGGAACTGACATTTGTTCTTTACTTACATATTCTTTAAACGCTGCAAGTTCTTGTGTTGTACGGAATAATACAAGCGTACGTCCATTTGTTTTTTGTATATTTTCAAGTGTATATTGACACTTTCTTTCCCATTCATTTTCTTTCGTATGCGATAGTAAGTTTACCGCCATTTGCTCCTCATAATCAAACGGTGAGGCAACTGAGAATGATAAGTAATCTTTTACCCCTAGACTATTTGCTGTAAATGCGAATGAATCGTTGTTCGATAATGTCGCAGAAGAGAAAATATACGGGATTTTCTTCGAGAATACTTTCTCTTGTAACACCTCTTCAACTGCACGCGGCATAATAACTAACGTGAAGGCACCATCACCTTCTTCACCCCATGTAATTACATTTTTCTCGTGCATAAACAGACGAAGTGAATGTTCTAACACATCTAAATGCTCATCAACGATATTTAAGTCATACGTGTTTACTGTATGCATTTCACTTTCAAATACTAATGCATCACCGACTTCACCAATTTTTGCATAAAGTCGCTTCGCTTCAGCTGTTACTTTTTCTGTCACAGTAATTTCTAAACGATCAGAACCGGCAATTTCCTTTTTATTCTCTTGTAACACATCAAAGAATCGCTCTGTTTGCCAAATTGTTTCTTCTACTAAATGTGCAAACTCCTCGCGAATATCGTTTTGCAACAATCTCGTTAAAAGTTGCTCCATCATCGTTTGCTTTAAACGGTATGTTAAAGCTTTTTGAGCTGCATATTCTACAAGATGTCCTTCATCGAATACAACGCAGCTACTTTCTGGTAATAATGGAATTTGCCCTTCACGCTTACGAGCATCGTACGTCCAAATATGATCCATATAGAAATCTTGAGAACAAATAATTAAATCTGCTGCTTTACGATAATGTTCACGAGAAAGAGTTTGTCCACAGCGATGACGAGAATCACAAGTAAAGCAATCTTGGAAGTAATCCCAATTTACTTTTGACCATTCTTCGTCATTTAAAAGTGGAAATTCTTTTCTGTCACCATAGTGAGTAAAGTTTTGCATCGTACCATGATCGAATACAAACTGTGGTAACTCGTAATATACGTCTTCAATTACTTCTGGAGCTCGTCCACTCATAACATCTTCAAGTTTACGTAAGCATAAATAATTATCCATTGATTTTGCAAGCCTTACATCAACAGATAGCCCTAATGCTTCAGATAACTTAGCAATGTCCCCTTCTTCTTTCACAAGCTGCTCAATTAACGTTTCATCTGCACAAGCAATAATAGCTGGTTTCCCAGTATAACGCGCGTAACAAATTGCATATAGAAGATATACAATTGTTTTCCCTGTTCCTACACCCGCTTCTGCGAACATAACTTTCTTTTCTTGGAAAGCGCGTTCTAACTGAAACGCCATAAAAATTTGTTCATCACGCTCTTCAAAGCCTTTTTCCGGAAGGATGTCGTAAAACACATCTCCAATCCACTCATTCAACTTATCATAAAAATTATCTTGTTTTCCTACTTCAAATGGTAATCTCTTCTCAGTAAACATCCTTAGCCTCCAACCAAAAAGTTTTTCTATAAAAAGATAATAGCAACTGCTACGCATATGTATGCATTTGCTTTCCCCTGTTGCCATACATAGAAATTCACGAAAAAAAATTTTCCTTTCGAAAAAGGAAAATTTTCTTCTATATTAATGACTTTAAATACCGTTTATCAATCGCTGTTTCATGTGAAAGAGCTGACAAATATTCTTCTTGTGCTTTTTGTATTTCATCTACAATCGCACCTTGACTATCCACTTCTTTTCCGAGCTCATCATACGTACGGTGAATAGCTTTTTGAATCATTGATAATTGGAAACTATCCATATCACTTCCTCCTTTACGCATTACATAATAGCCAGTATATGCGCGCTGGAGGAGTTTTATACTATGAATTACGCGGTGGACGTTTTCCGAAGTATTGGTAGTAATCTGTACGGATAAATCCGTTAAACAGTTTACGCTTCTTCGACGCATCTTTTCCGTAACACTTCTCAAATGCTTCGTAGCTTGTTAATACATACGCTGACCATGTATCTAACGGACGGAATACTTGTCCCATTTCTTTATACAGTTGTTCAACGATTGCTTTTTCACTTAAACGTTCTCCGTATGGAGGATTCGTTACAACGTAGCCATAATCCTCTTTTGTTGTGAAATCTTTTACCTGCATTTGTTTAAATGTAATTAAATCACCTAAACCTACTTCTTCTGCGTTATCTTGAGCAACTCGAATCATACGATGATCAATATCTGATCCTATGATTTGTAATCGTTGATCATAGTTCGCTAAATCTTCAGCTTCTTGACGCGCTTCACGCCAGTTTTGTTTACCTACCCAGCCCCACTCATCTGATGCGAAACCACGGTTAAATCCTGGCGCAATGTTTTGCCCAATTAATGCCGCTTCAATCGGAATTGTACCTGATCCACAGAATGGATCAACAAATGGACGATCTGGCTTCCAGTTTGTTAATTTAATTAAAGACGCAGCTAATGTTTCTTTTAACGGAGCTTCCCCTTGATCCATACGGTATCCACGTTTATGAAGTCCAACACCACTCGCATCAATTGTTAATGTTGCAATATCCTTGAGCATTGCAATCTCAATACGGAATAACGGACCATCTTCTTCAAACCAAGTTGTACGTTTATATGTTGTTTTTAATTTTTCAACGACAGCCTTTTTAACAATACGTTGGCAATCCGAAACACTGAATAATTCAGATTTTAAAGATTTACCGATAACAGGGAACTCGCCATTCTCTGGAATATAATCTCCCCAGTTTAATGCTTTCGTTTTTTCAAATAGCTCATCAAATGTTGTTGCTTTAAATTCGCCAACTTTAATTTTTACACGATCCGCAGTACGTAACCATAAATTCGTGCGACAAATCGCCTTTTCATCTGCTTCAAATGTTACTTTGCTGTTTTCTACTTGACATTCATAACCAAGATCGCGAACTTCTCGGGCAACTAACGCTTCAATACCCATTGCCGCTGTTGCAATTAAAGTAACTTTTCCCATTTGCATTCACCTCTTATGTATATTCAAACAATAATTAATAGCAATTGTTCCTATTAATCATTACATTTTACGAAAAATTTTCTCATTAACCATTTTAACTCATACTTTATAACTTCATACAAATAAAAAGCCCTCCTCTAACAAAGGAGAGCTGAGTTATTTCATAGTTGGTTCATAACGTTCTGTAAGCCATGTTCTGTTCCTTTGTACTACAAACGGCCCACGCCTCGTACTCCGGTGGCAATCATCTATCTACAGGTTATAAAACCTGTCCTTTCCCGTCGTTCATTTCCTTGGAAAAGATTCCCCTACCATTATTTGGGTTTCTCGCTCGTGGGGTTTACCTCGTTCCACTCCTATCATTTCTTCAAGGACTTCGTCACTGTGGCACTTTAAAGGTAGTCAAACCATATCCGAAAGGACTTAGGTTTTTTCCCTGCCGTTAAACCAGCCTTACAGCCAGAATACCCTAGCTTATGAATTGGCTAGGCACGAACACTACAGCCATCTCAGGCCGTGCGAGCATGGACTTTCCTCTACAACGTTGGCGTTGCAGCGATTACCCAAACGTTATGACATCCATTAGTATAGTGGAAACAAAAAGATTTTGCAACGTTTTTTTCTATGTAAAATGCTTAAACCTTTTCCCACCTTACATCATTCGTATAACTTACTTCCAAATACAGCTTTTTCTAAGTTAGATAAGCGTTTTAAAATATCCGTATTCGTGTTGTTATAAACCGGTTGTGCAACTGGTGTTTGTACAGGTTGTTGTGGAACTTGCGTTACTGCTAGTTTTTGTTCCTCTAATTCACGCTTTAAACGAGCATTTTGTTGCTTTAATTGCTCAAACTCTTTGTGGAAAGCTTCATAGTCTTTAATGATCATATCAAGAAACTTATCTACTTCTTCTTGCTGATAACCTCTCATACCTGTTTTAAATTCTTTTTCTAAAATATCTTTCGCTGTTAATTTAATTTTATCCGAAATCATTTTCTTCACCTCAAATTTTTACCAAAACTTTCATTAACTAAATTTTTTCAGAAACAATGCTTTTTGTCAATCATATATACGAGTACTATATTACATATTATTCTGCATTATTCCACTGTTCCTCTTCTATTATATCTTGTAACTCAGAAAAAAGAATGAAATAACTGTGATAATTTTCTATTTCCCCTTTTTTCTTTGCTGTTTCTACAATATATTTGGGACTTCCTGGTTTTTCTTCATCGTATACCGCTAAAAGTGCATCACTTTTTTCAATAAAAAATTGATTTTTTAATTTAAATTGCTCTGGGCTTTCATACTTCCGTTTCGTGATACTATCAACATGGTCTGCTTGAGAAAGAATAAATTCGTAATATTCACGATTATCTTCTTTCCAATTTTCTTCTTGTTCTAAAAACGGAGTGAATACCGCTAATTTTAAATCTGGATATTCTACTTGAATTTCAAAAACAACTTCAGCAGCCCATAATTCTACACCTAACTGGCCGCTTATTATAACCCATTCTAAACCATCTTCTACAAAAGTGGTTAATTTACGGTGTAATGCCTTTTTTATACACCCCACCCCTGGATGATCATTTTTAAATATTCCAAGTTCAAATGGCTTATATCCTGTTACTGCAATAACTTTCATATCAACACTCCAATTACAAAAAAAGAACTAGCATTTCGCTAGTTCTAACATATCATTTACTTTTTAAATATTCCACCAACGTTTGGTCCGATATTTGGACCTACTGGTGATACATTGTTTGGTAAAAACGGTGATACATTTGGTCCTGGTCCAAACGGTGATACATTCGGTCCTGGCCCAAATGGAGATATTTGATGACCGTGGTGATGATGACCATGGCCACACGGTCCACATCCACCGCCGAATCCTGGGTCGATTGGGTCCACAACATTTACATTTGAATTTGTTTGTGGGAAGAAGTTTTGGTTTTTAATTTGTTGATGATGTACATGTGTTGTATGTGTTGGGAAAATGTGTGGCACCACCGTTGTTGAAAAAGAGTGTGTTACGCATTGTTTCGTCGGATGAACGACAGGAGCAGTTGTACAAATAGGTCCTACAGGCTTATGCCCTCCAAAACAAGGATGACAATGATGCATAGTTTTTTCTCTCCTCTCTCGTTAAAAAAATCTGATTACACTTTACAGTATGAGAAAAGAGAGAAAGCCGTTTGTTATATATACCCATTTATTACAAGGAAATTTGTCTAGTCCTTTATTTCATATACCATACTTTCATAGACAACTCTTCAACATTACTTACCAAAAAAGCCTCCAACTTGCTTTACAATACCTGTCACCTGATTCATCGCATTCATCATTTGTCCAGCTGTATTCATCATTTTATTTACATCATAGTTACCATCGGATGTTTTAAATTGAGAAACAAAACTAGAAAACTGACTTGGCTGTTGTTGCTTTTGTTTACTCTGCGTCGGGTACGGCTGTTTTGGTGGATAAAACATCGCTTGTTGATTAGCATAGGGCGATGGTGGTGGCATATAATATTGCGAATTCATATAAGGCTGCTGCTGTTGTTGATTCATGTATGGTTGCTGAGCTTGTGATTGTTGAGCTTGATTCACATAAGGTTGCTGCTGTTGTGATTGTTGAGCCTGATTCACATAAGGTTGCTGCTGTTGTGGTTGTTGAGCCTGATTCACATAAGGTTGCTGCTGTTGTGGTTG
>NZ_JAKUFQ010000017.1:0-73709 GCF_022663475.1 Bacillus cereus group sp. BfR-BA-01382 | reverse complement strand
AAATTAAATTACATCTGATACTTTTTGAGCGCGGAAAAGGTGCGGCTTTATAGCAGAAATGGGAGTACGTGAAATTTATATCAGCGATTTTTCAAATATATCAGCGCAAATAGAATTATATCGGCGATTTTCACAATATATCGGCGCAACTCAAATTATATCAGCGATTTTCCGATTATATCGACTTGCCGACATAAAACGACAAAAAAGAGGCCGTTCCCAAACAGCCTCTTCCATCTATTTCGGAAGCTCCACCCGAACAGTAGTCCCTTCCCCTTTCGTGCTATACACTGAAACGTCTCCGTTATGCAGTTCCACAATCTTCTGCACAATCGATAATCCTAAACCACTACCTTCTACGTTTCTCGCTCTTGCCGTATCTACTTTGTAAAAACGATCAAATATACGGTCCATCTCTTCTTTTTCCATACCAATTCCGTTATCAGATATAGAGATAATGACACTAGACTCTAACTCTTCGACGAAAAACTCAATCGTCCCACCATCGTTTGAAAACTTAATGCTATTCGTGAAAATGTTACTCCATACTTGATGAAGTAAGTTTTCATCACCTTTTATAGTGATATCTGGCACATCAAATTCAACGGCGATATCTTTTTCCCGCCATTTCCACTCAAGCATAAAAATGACGTCTTTAATTTGCTTCTGTAGATTGAATTCTCTTATTTGTAGAACCTTTTCCTCTTTATCTAATGAAGCGAGCGTAAGTAACTGTTTACATAAACTAGACATTCGCTTACTTTCACCCTCAATAATTTGTAAGTAATGATTTCTTTCTTCCTCACTCATCTTTTCTGTTTGCAACGTCTTTGAAAAACCTTGTATGGAAGAAAGTGGCGACTGAAATTCATGTGAAACGTTCGAAACGAATTCTTGTCTCATTTCATCTAGTTCTTTAATACTCTTCGTCATCTTTTGGAAGCTTGTAGATAACGTTCCTATTTCATCTTTTCGTTTTACGTCTAATTCAATTTCATATTCCCCACTCGCAATTTTTTGCGTAGCCTTCGTAAATTTACGAATGGGACGAACGATGTAACCTGCTGCAATCGCTATAAAAATAATAGTTAGTAAAACGATAAACCCAAGTAATACCGCTAAGAAAATTCGCATCTCGCCAAATTGTTGCTGAATGTCAGGGCGAATGAATAAAGCGTACTGTTTATCACCGTGTTTTACCGGGACACCGACGCTATTAATTAATTCATTATCGAAAAATCCTGTAATGAAAAGGCGCGTTGGATAAGTAGAAACACCATTAAATGTCTCCCCCTGCAATACTTTATGAACGGTATCATCACTTATTGTCGTCTTACGAAATGCATTTCCGATACGCTTTCCATTCTTTTGATCATCGACAATATAAATTTCATATCCTAGCTTCGCAATAGACCGTAAGTATGCCTCTTGATTTTCTTCACTTTGCTTTTCATATAACGATTTTACTTCTTCAGCATACTTTAAAATCTTTTCACTATTATACGGTTTTAACTTCACTTGATAATATACGTTCGTTAATAAAAAGCCTATAATACTACTAAGTAGCATAATGCCGACCGTCATAAATACAAATCTAGAATATAGTGATTTCATCTTATTTCAGCTCCAACTTATACCCGAGGCCGCGCACCGTTGTAATTTGAAAATCATCCGTTCGTTTTGAAAAACGATCTCTTAATCGCTTTACATGAACGTCAACCGTTCGTTCATCCCCTTCAAAATCCATTCCCCATACTAATTCAATTAATTCTTCCCTTGAAAATGTTCTTCCAGGATAACTAGCCAGTTGCGATAACAATTCAAATTCCTTCAGTGGAAGCAAAATCGTTTGTCCGTTACACTTCACTTCAAAGCCTTTTCGGTCAATTGTTGTACCGTGCAACGTAATAATATCAGCACTCAGCATTTGATAACGACGAAGTAATGCTTTCATACGGAAAATGACTTCAGCTGGCTCAAATGGTTTTACGATATAATCGTCTGTACCAGAAATGAATCCTTTTTCTTTATCCACTAACTGGTCTTTCGCAGTTAATAAAATAACAGGAATATCATGATACTTACGAATTTCTTCACATAACGTATAACCATCAACAAACGGCATCATAATGTCTACAATCGCAAGATGAATATTTTCCTTCTCTAATACTTCTTGCGCTATCTTTCCATCTTCAGCCTCAAAAACTTTAAACCCCTCTTTTTGTAAATGATAATGCAATAACTCTCTAATATGTTTATCATCATCAGCTAATAAAATATGTATCATCTTCATTAAACCCTCTCTCGTTCATCCTTCTACATCCTTACCTTAAGAAACAATTGGATTTTTTGCAAGAAAAAGAAAAACAGAATTTATAAGTTCTTGGTGGATTGAAGAAGGTTTCAAAAACAGTCAGTCTTCAAATGTATAAGTAATTTAAAGAAAAGGATTCCTTAGAAGATACTTTTGTTATCATTATGGTCAGCTGCTTTATTTTTCTTATAACTTGATGACGTACTCTGGTGTACGAATAAGTGATCTATTACTTTTTTAGTAAGTGGTATAAAGAAATTCAGTAATAACCCACCTAAACAAACAGTTAATATAGTTCCAACACCAATTGGTCCATGTAAAATCGTTGCCATTATTAAGAATATAAGGTAAATAAATGTTCGTGCTATAAAAATATTCGTTCTAGTTAATTCTTGTATGATTAAAGTTAATCGGTCAATTGGAATGGGAGCAAAATTTGTTTGTAAATATATTGCAGTTCCTAATCCTGTAATAACTAATCCGATTCCAAAATAAATCATTTTACTGTACCATATTTCAGGTGTAATTAAATCGCGTAATAAAAATAGCCACACATCAATACCAATACCCGTTATGAATGCTGTTAACAACCCTAGTACCTCTGGTCTTTGTCTTTTTAATTTCGAATTACAACATATTAATAATAAAGCTATTATTATTTCCCAGCTTCCCACAGTAAGCCCCACATTTAAAGAAAGTCCTACTAAAAGTGCATCAAAAGGTGAAGTGCCAAAATCTGATTGTATTGTGACAGAAATACCAAGGGTTAATATTAAAATTCCTAATACATAAAAAACATACTTCATTTTAATCAACCTCTTCATCGTCATTTTTGTTGCATTTACAATAAAAATATTTTATATTAAATGTAACTTCAAATTGTTGCATTTGCAATAAAAACAAAAGATAAGGAGTTCATTATGAAAGAAATTCTTCGTGAAATTGGCATGATTGCAAGAGCATTAGATTCTATTAGTAATATAGAATTTAAAGAATATGAGCTTACAAAAGGTCAGTATTTGTACCTTGTGCGAATATGTGAAAACCCAGGAATCATTCAAGAAAAGCTATCTGAGATGATAAAAGTAGATCGTACAACTGCAGCCCGTGCTATCAAAAAGCTTGAAATCAATGGATTTATCGAAAAGAAAGAAGATGAATCTAACAAGAAAATCAAAAAACTTTTCCCAACAGAAAAAGGGAAAAATGTCTATCCTTTTATTAAAAGAGAAAACGATTATTCAAATACTGTTGCATTAGAGGGATTTTCGGAAACAGAAGCGGAAACTATTTCTAATCTTCTTCAAAGAGTAAGAAAAAATATAGAAAAAGATTGGGATTTTGTAAAAAAGGGAAATAAGAGAAATTATTGATTATATAAAGGAGCGAACTATTCAAATGACTACACATATAGAAAAGTGCACCCTTGAAGATATACACAGACTTCAAGATATTAGTTATGAAACATTTAATGAGACTTTTAAACATCAGAATTCACCCGAAAGTATGAATCACTATTTGGAAAAGGCATTTAACTTAAAACAATTAGAAAAAGAATTATCCAATATCTCTTCTCAATTCTTTTTTGTCTACTTTAACGATGAAATTGCTGGATATTTAAAGGTCAATATTGATGATGCTCAGTCTGAAGAAATGGGAAATGAATCACTTGAAGTAGAGAGAATTTATATAAAGAGCTCCTTTCAAAAACATGGTCTTGGTAAATATCTACTAAATAATGCTATTGAAATTGCAATAGAACATAATAAAAAGAATATTTGGCTAGGCGTATGGGAGAAAAATGAAAATGCTATTGCTTTTTATAAGAAATTAGGTTTTGTACAAGCTGGCTCTCATTCCTTTTATATGGGCGATAACGAACAAGTTGACCTTATAATGATCAAAACACTCATATAACTTTTTTTGAAAGGTGGGCTATTATGTATATTCCAAAGTATTTTAAAGTCACAAATGTTGATGAAATTTGGGATTTTGTTCAAAAAAACTCTTTTGGAACAATCGTCACAACTAAAAAAGAGAAACCAATCGCAACTCATTTGCCCTTTGGATTAACTAAACAAGGCGATGACTATTTTATTACTGGACATATGGCTTATGGGAACCCCCAGTGGAGAACATTTGAAACCTGCGAAGATGTTCTTGTAATGTTTCAGGGACCGCACTCTTACATCTCTTCTTCTTGGTATGAAAATGAAGAAGTTCCAACATGGAATTATCAAGCCGTTCATATATATGGTAAAGCAAGTATTTTAGATAAACAGGAATTAATAGATGAATTAACAACAATGTTGAAAAAATATGAAGAACATCGTGAAAATCCAATATTATGGGATAAACTTTCCCCCACTCTCTTAGAAAATGAACTGAAAGGGATAGTTGGGTTTAAAATTAAAGTAGGAGACATCCAGGCTGCATATAAATTAAGTCAAAATCGGAATGAGAGGGATTATAGTAATATTATTGATAAATTGTACGATGAAGGAAATCCAGATGCGAAACAAATGGCAAAACTCATGGGGAATAGATTAAACAATCACATATAGTTCATTGTAATTCAACTCTCACATTTCAAAATTAAAGAAAAGACTGGAGGGCTTTATCGGCAGTTTTCTTTAGAACGTAAAAGATTGAGCTTAAAGTGCATGGGGGTTAATTATAAATATAGATCCATTAGAAAAGAATCTATTTTGAAAAAAGATTATTCAAAATAGATTCTTACGTTTTAGTATTAAGATTATTTTAATCAAAAATAATTTCTAAGCCTTCGAAATATCAACAAATCCTTCTCCGAACACATCACGAACATCGTGTATAGCGATGAACGCCGCCGGATCCGTAGTTTGAACAATCCGCTTTAGCTTCACTACTTCTTGCTTATTAATAACAACATAAAGAATTTCCTTTGGAGTTTTCGTGTAATAGCCATGACCTGAGTACACAGTAACCCCTCTGCCCATTAAGGTAGTTACCTTCCCAGCTATTTCATTCGGGTTATCAGAAATAATCGTAATGGCTTTCTTCGGATTTAAACCTTCAATTACAAACTCCATCACTTTCGTTGCTACATATAGCATAATAATTGTTATCATCAGTTTTTCTGCACCAATGATGAAATAAGATGAAAACGCAACAATTAAATCGAAGAACAGTAGACCGTAGCTAATGCTCCAGCCTAAATATTTATGCGTCATCCTTGCTAAGATGGTAGTACCTGCAGTTGTTCCACCAACGCGAATAATAAGACCAATCCCGCACCCAATAAATATTCCTCCGAAAATGGCATTTACAAGCATTTCATCCGAAGCAATCGTCCAGCCTTCTGTCAAATGAAGAAATAGCGAGTTCGTAACTACAGCGATAATCGTATAAATTGTTGTAATCTTATTTAAAAACTTATAACCGGCTATTAACAAAATCGCATTTAAAATTAAGTTAACTAAGCCCGGTGACCATTCAAATAAATAGTACGTAATAATCGTGATACCTGTTACCCCACCCTCACCAAACTCGTTCGGGATAACAAACAAATTAACACCTAACGCAAAAAGAAATGCACCGATAATAATAAAAATAATGTCTGTCGTTCTTTTTTTCATACAGTACCTCACTTCTTATGTAAATATTTATTCTGCCATAAACTCTCACTATTATATCGTGGAATATTCAAATCGAACAGTGGTTTGTTTTTATTTTAATATAAGATAAAAAATCAACATTATTTATTATGTACTGCAAATAAAGTTTTGATTTCAACCGTAATTTACTCTTAAAAAGAAATGCTAAACATTGACTTGCACAAATTTCAAATAAAAAAGTACCCATCTAATTGTCATACGCAATGAGAATTAGATGGGTACTGCATGATACATTTAGTTTTTACATGTATTGTTTGGAGAAAATTGCAAATAACGACCTATACTCGCCTTATTAAGACCAAATCCATACATCATCATTATTTTCAGCGTTCGTCTTTGCTTCATGAACTTTTTCAATATGATCAACTGTGTTCCAGTTAATAGAAATACCACCCCAGCCCACATACTCCATATCAATTTTCACTTTCTCACCCACATTAAATACTTGTCCCTTTGTTAAGAAAACATCAATAATATCTTTCTTCCCATTTAGCGATGGATACTCAACTACAACATATTTAGTAGCACCGTCTCCCTCATCTTCCATCGTTCCTACTTTTGATACTTCTCCAATTACATAATTAGGTGAGCCATCTTCTTTCATGTGCATACCTAACTTGTTTGTTGTATTTTCAACTGCAGTTGCAACCATATATTCTGTAAAATTACGCATCATAGATCCAGTAGCTTTTACTTCATCTCCTACTTTCACATTTGAAAGTGAATCAATATACACACTAACCGGTTCCTCATATTGCTTAGATTTTACAACAATTACACCGTTATCTACTTCTACTACTCGTCCTTCTAACGTCGAGAAATTCGATTCAATAGAAGCTGCACTCGCTTTTGTTACTTCTAGTCCTGGTAAATTTGTTCCTGATAATGCTGCGATCCCTAAAGCACCTGCTAAAATTATTTTTTTCATACCCATTATGAAACATCTCCATTCATGATGATTGTATTTGTTTGATTGGTATCGACCAACCTGTAATCATTATAGTTACAGGTAGTGAAAATAACAACCGTTTTCCTCATGCAATGTTGCATACTGTAATTTTTAAATATACAACAATGAGTCTAGATTCTCGAGTTACAGCAGGTGAAATTGTTGATGATGAAGAAGCTAATGTTATGCATCATATTTTTCAGCGCTACGATTTGTATAGCCGTAGTTCATTACATTATGTAGGAGCGGGATTCATATGTTAATAAAACCAAAGAGATTACAGCCAGGAGATATCGTGGCGACAGTAAGTCCTTCATGGGGAGGAGCAGGTGATTCTGAAATAAGATGGCGATATGAGCAAGGAGTAAAAAGATTAGAAGAGGTTTTTCGTCTTACGGTTATCCCAATGCCAAATAGTTTAAAAGGTAGCGAATACCTTTATAACAATCCAGAGGCTCGTGCGGAAGATATAATGACTGCATTTAAAGATACACGCGTGAAAGCAATTATCGCGAATATTGGTGGTGAAGATAGCATCCGGTTACTCCCCTATATAGATTTTAATGTGATACGCGAAAACCCGAAAATTTTTATGGGGTACTCTGACGTTACTATTTCACATTTATTTTGTCATAAAGCAGGCCTTTCCTCTTTATACGGTCCAGCAATTTTGACTGATTTTGCTGAAAATGTAGAGATGGATCCATATACAGTTGAAATGGTAAATCGAACTCTCTTTTCAAATGAAACGATTGACGAAATTCAACCAGCTCATGAATGGACGAGTGAGCGTTTAGAATGGATAGAGAGTAATAAGGATACAAGACGTACGATGCAGCAAAACAAAGGATATGAGCTACTTCAAGGCTCTACTACTGTACAAGGGCGTTTAATTGGTGGTTGTATAGAAGTACTGGAATTTGCAAAAGGAACGGAACTTTGGCCTGAGAAAAAACATTGGGAGAATAGTATTCTTTTCTTTGAAACCTCTGAAGATCATCCGGAACCAAGTTATATAAAATATTGGTTACGAAATTATGCAGCGCAAGGTATTCTGCAAAAAGCAAAAGGTATCATCTTCGGTAAACCGAAAGATGAACAATATTATGAAGAATATAAACATGAAATACTGCTGGTTATGAAGGAACATCATTTAGAAGATTTACCGATTCTTTATAATTTAAATTTTGGCCATACCGAGCCAAAGTTTATTTTACCTTACGGCGCGTTGGCAGAAATTGATTGTGAAAATGTATCTTTTTCTATTTTAGAGAGTGGCGTGGAATGAATAAAAACACTCCTATGAGATATGTCTGTGAATTGGTACTTTTTAAAAGTATATAATTGGAGGGAGATTACGTGTATAGAAGTAACATTTACAGTAAGTAAATGGGATGAAAAACCAATCGATGATACTAGAAAAGATTTCCCTATTAATATTGCACATGTCGAATATGATATTGATGGTGAATTAAAAGGAAAAGCTTTTGTTGAATACTTCTTATATTATTTAGACTCAAATATAAATGATGGTCACTTAGCTACTGCTAAAATTTCTGGATTTTTACACTTTGAAGGAATTTATAAGGGGCAACAAGGGACATTTACAGCTATAGAGCAAGGAATATTTGATAAAGGAAATTTAGATTCCCCAGGAACAATTATTAAAGCTACTGGTAACTTAGAAAATCTGAGAGGGTCCTATAATTATCAGTTTACAGGTCAAACCAGTAAACTAATTTTAGAGTTGGAATTTTAGCGAAATATCCTATAATTTAGTGGAAAAGACATTTCTTGTAATACTAGGAATGTCCTTTTTGTTGACGAGCTAGTACGTTATAGTCACCACCAATTTTTATAGGCAGCGTTGATGTTAATAGTCCTTGTACAACGAATCTCCCTTGCTCATCTGGCGTAACATGATGAACACCTTCATCTTTCGATACTTCCGTAAATAGCGCAACATCTTCTTTTGTAAACGTTCGTTCAAAGGTGATTTTTTCGCCTACTTGTAATTTCATCCCATGCGCCTCCTCAAAAACTCTTTTAAAATAAGAAAAACCGAAACTATAATCATTTCGGTTTTTCAAAACTGTAGAAGTCTATATTTACTTTAAAGAATGTACAAACAACCCGCTGCGCAGTTTCGGTTCAAACCACGTTGATTTTGGCGGCATAACTTCTCCAGCGTCTGCGATTGCTAATAACGATTCCATTGGTGTCGGATATAGTGAGAACGCTGCTTTATATTCACCGCTATTTACAAGGCGTTCTAGTTCTTCTAACCCGCGGATTCCTCCGACAAAATCAACGCGTGAATCAGATCGCGGATCGTGTATTTCAAGTACTTGGCTTAATAAATGATCTTGCAGAATAGATACATCCAAACCTTTCACGAGATCATTCGCATCAAACGTTTCCTCTTTCACTGTAAGCTTATACCACTTCTCATTTACATACATTCCAAATGTTTTTGGCTCATTTGGTTTATACGGAGAAACAGCCGCTTCTTCTACATAAAAGTATTGCGCTATTTGTTTTAAAAACTGTTCTTCTGATAAACCATTTAAATCTTTTACAACTCGGTTATAGTCCCAAATGGATAACTCATCGTGTGGGAATAAAACAGATAAGAAGAAATTAAATTCCTCTTCTCCTGTGTAATTCGGATATTGTTCTCTTCGCATGATCCCTACTTTTGCAGCTGATGCAGAACGGTGATGCCCATCTGCAATGTACAGGTTAGGAATATCTTCAAATAAGTTTACTAAACTTGCAATTACTTCTTCATCAGCTATTTTCCAAGCAACGTGCCTAACGCCGTCTTCTGCTGTAAATGTATAGATTGGCGCATGTTCTTCTTTCCAGCTGGCAATGAAATGCTTTATCTCTTCTTTTGTACGATACGTTAAAAAGATAGGACCCGTATTTGCATCACACACATCTACGTGACGAATACGATCTAGCTCTTTTTCATGACGCGTTCTCTCATGTTTTTTAATTGTATCATCTTCATACTCATCAATAGATGTACAAACGACAAGGCCTGACTGCGTTCTTCCCTGCATCGTCAGTTCATAAATGTATAACGCTGGCTCTTCGTCTTGAATGAACACTTCTTCTCGTATAAATCGATTTAAATTTTCACCCGCTTTTTCATATACACGATCATCGTACGGTGAAAGTGCCGGGTCTAAATCAATTTCTGCTTTATCAACATGCAAGAAAGAATATGGATTCCCTTTTACAACTTCTCTTGCCTCTTCACTATTTAATACGTCATACGGTAAAGCTGCCACTTGTGCCGCTTTTTCCTCTACTGGACGAATGGCCCGAAACGGTCGTATTTTTGCCACATTCCTCTCTCCTTTACACAATCATTCGAACGGCTACAACACCTGTAATTTTGCTTATATTTTCTACAATATTCTCTTTTATTATATCATCAATTCCGTTATCGATATCAATCATTGTGTATGCCCAAGAATGTTTACTACGATTAATCATATCGGCAATATTAATATGATGTTCCGCTAAGCATCCTGTAATTTGCCCTACCATATTCGGGACGTTTTGATGCATAATTGTAATTCGTTTCTTTCCGATATACGGCAATTCTACGTTTGGATAATTTACTGAATTACGAATATTTCCTGTCTCTAAATATTCACGTAATTGGCGCGCTGCCATGAATGCACAGTTTTCTTCTGATTCGGACGTAGATGCACCAAGGTGAGGCGTCGCTGTTACATTTTTCATCTTTATCACATTTTCATTTGGGAAGTCTGTTACGTAATGCGTAATAACATCTTCTTCTAACGCTTTTTGAAGAACATTTTCATCTACAAGTTCTCCTCTTGAGAAATTGAATAAACGCATACCTTTTTTCATCTTCTCTATAGCGTGTTCCCCAATAATTCCCTTCGTTTGATTTGTAAGAGGAATATGAAGGGTAATATAATCACACGTTGCAAAAATTTCATCAAGGCTAAATGCTCTTTGCACATGTGTAGAAAGACGCCAAGCTGTTTCAACTGAAATATAAGGATCATATCCAATAACGTCCATCCCTAACGCTAACGCATCGTTCGCAACTAAAGCACCGATTGCGCCAAGGCCAATTACACCTAGACGTTTTCCTGCAATTTCTGATCCAACGAATTGTTTTTTTCCTGATTCAACAAGCTGCGGTACTTCTTCACCCTCTAAATTTTTCGTCCAGCTTACACCGTTAATAATGTTACGTGAAGACATAATAAGGCTGGCGATAATAAGTTCCTTTACTGCATTGGCATTCGCTCCTGGTGTATTAAATACTACAATCCCTTTTTCTGTACATCGCTCGACAGGAATATTATTTACACCAGCACCAGCTCTTGCAATCGCCTTTAAGTCTTTTGAAAACTCTTCTTGGTGTAAAGAATAGCTGCGAAGTAAAATACCATCTGGGTGGTCCATTCTATCCCCTACTTCATAACGCTCTCCGTCAAGAACTTGCAAACCCTTTTCTGCAATTTGATTTAACGTTTGAACACGAAACATATCCCCATCTCCCTATCTATTCTCAAGCTCAAATTCCTTCATATAATCTACTAATTGTTTTACACCTTCCACTGGCATCGCATTGTAAATACTTGCACGCATACCACCGACTGAGCGATGTCCTTTTAACGTAACAAGGCCGCGTTCTTTCGTTTTTTGTAAAAACTCATTGTTCAGCTCTTCTGACGGTGTTGTAAATGGAATATTCATAAGTGATCGATACGCAGGGTCAACTGGTGAAGTAAACAATTTAGATTCATCTAAAAAATGATAAATAAGTGAAGATTTCATTTTATTTTGTTCTTCAATCGCAGATACTCCGCCTTGCTCTTTCAACCACTCTAGTACAAGTTTTGTTACGTAAATACTAAAGGATGGCGGTGTATTATATAAGGAGTTATTTTTACTGTAAGTTTCATAATTTAACATTGTCGGACAAGAGCGATCTGCTCCCCCAATTAAATCTCTTTTTATAATAGCAATCGTTAAGCCCGCAGGTCCTAAATTCTTTTGCGCCCCCGCATATATAAGACCAAACTTCGAAACATCATATCGCTCTGATAAAATATTTGAGGACATATCCGCAACGAGCGGCACTCTTTCTACATGTGGAATGTCCACATATTTTGTCCCCTCAATTGTATTATTCGTTGTAATATGTACATAATCTAGTTTTTCATCACTTAATAAACCGTCCAGTTTAGGAATCGTAGTAAACTTCTCTTGCTCGGAAGAAGCAATCACTTGTACTTCCCCAACTTTTTCGGCTTCTTGCAGTGCCTTTTTAGACCATGAGCCAGTTAGTACGTATCCAGCTTTTTTATACGTATTCATTAAGTTCAGTGGTATCATAGAAAATTGTAATGACGCACCGCCTTGTAAAAATAAAACATCATACTCATCAGGGATGCTCATTAATTCACGAAGTAAGTTACTCGCTTCCTCTATAATACTTTGAAAATAAGAAGATCGATGACTCATTTCTATAATAGACATGCCTGTCCCGTTATAATTTACAAGCTCCTTTTGCACTTTCTCTAAAACTGGCAAAGGGAGTATTGATGGTCCTGCTGAAAAATTATAGACTCTCTCCATTACCCTCATAACCTCCCTATTTCTCATTTGATTATTTTTTAAACTTTCTGAATTATAACCTAAAATATAATATGTGGTCAATTTGTTTTCTATTATTACGACGCAAGACGCGATGGAATCGCTTGCAAGTGCAGACTTTTTATATATACATAAAAAAGTGTTAAGTACATAATCGCACTTAACACTCTAATAATAGAATAATAATAGCTAGTCGTTCGTAAAGAACCGATCAAAAATTTGATAAATAGCAGAAAGACCAATGAGCCAATAAATAGTGTCCACAAGCGCCGGCATAGAACCAAACCATTTCTCAACTACATTGTAATCTAACGCTACAAATAACCAATTCAAACCGCCGAGAATCACCAAAATTACTGTAAGGTAAGACAAAAATTTCATTATGATTGCCCCCTAGGTGATAAGATGGTGAAAGGCCTTTCACTAGAAATATATGTAGTAATCTTTAAAACTTACCTATTTTATAAAAATTATTTTCGGTACCACCCATTAATAACTGCCTCTGCTTCTTTACTATGTATTTGATACGCATGTGTACTATCATTAGAGCCAATAAACCAAATTGAAAAACCTTTAAAATATGGTTTCGGTTCTAATACATCGCGGTAAGCACGCCATCCATTTAATTGTACATCTTTTGAAAACACATTTGAAACATCTGGATTCCACGGATTTTGTAATCCAAGTTCACGCGCCGGAACGTTAAACCCACCGAAGTAAACTGGTTTTCCTGTTGCATTATGTAATTGTTCCAATTGCTGAACAACATTTTGTCCACGATTATACACTGTCGTCGCAAATAAACTTTTCTTTACTTCTTCATATGTTGGATTTCTTTTTCCTGAAACTTCAAACCAACTATCAATACTTACAATATCCACCTTTTTTAAATACGGACGATTGATTTTCTCTTTAAACTTCGCTTCATAAGAAGGGTCCCAGCTTGCTGTTAACCACCAGTTCATTTGATACAAAATATTTCCTTTATACTGATTACGAACAAAATCAATTGTATCGCTCCAGTATCCTTCTGCATACTCCATATTCACGAAATTAGAAGCAATCTTTAGTCCATACACATTGTATTTACTTGTAATGGAATTAAAAATATCTTGCAGAATAACCGTCTTCCAATTCCAGAAGAAATCATTAATGTTACTTGGGTTCCATTCTGTCTCTCCAACATTCCCCTGCTGAATATATGGGAACGGTTCCACTATAACTTGAATATTACGCTTTAATAATTCTTGAATTAAAATAATAGCTTGTTGCTTTTGCGCTTGATTAATTACCATATTCGTAGAAGTCACATTTGGGATATCTACTTGAATCGGTACATTTACTGTATTTAAATTTAAGCGCTCCACATCCGCTAATACTTTCGCTACATTTCCAACTTCCCATACTGTTACGTTTCCTGATTTGATTTTTCCAGATTGAACAGTATTTACATCTGCCTGTACATTTCCTTGAAAACAAAAAGAAAACAACATAATAAACACTCCTAAAAAACTTATTAAACTCTTATTTTTCTTCACAACTTTCCCCCTATAATTTTTGGCTTTCTTGATTATTTTATACAACGTTTCATATATATTCCACAAAAAATCCAATAAATTTTTATTGATAAAAATGCTATTCATCCTTTATTCACATCTTACTCATACTAAGCCCCTAAAAATAGTAAGATAAATAAAAAAGGAACGGATTTCCGCTCCTTTTTTATCTTTTTACGATTATCAATCCATTTCCCTTTTAGGCTCTACCAACATGATGTGGGATTCCTTTTCAGTGAAAGGTTTATGCTCAACGCCTCTCGGGACAATAAACATCTCGCCCTTAGAAATTTTCACCTGTCCATCACGGAAATCGATGAACATCTCCCCTTCAAGCACAATAAATAGCTTATCCGTATCAGGATGCTCATGCCATATAAAATCTCCATTAGCTTTAAAAAGCTGAATTTGATCATCATTCATTTCACCAATCACTCGTGGATACCAATAATCGTTAATTTTAGATAACTCGTCATTTAGTTTAATAGGTTGGTAATGGATAATAATCCCTCCTCATTTTTAACTTCCACTATATTACAATAATCTAAGTAAAAAAGTCGTCATTACGCTTAAAAAGAAAATGCTCCGGCCAGAACTTTTCATTCAGATAGTACAAAGGAGTGATTTCAATGAAAGTTCTTTCAATCCAATGTTTCCTTTAACTCTCCATAAGTATAGAACAGTGATTTTCAAATAAGAATGGACCCCTGTTGACATTAGTATGGATTATTGATGAACTTCTCGCGATATTTAGTAGGCGAAATGCCAACTTGCTTCTTGAAAACTCTACTAAAATAAAAAGGGTCTGCAATTCCAACAGCCTGCGAAATTTGTTGTACAGGCACACCACTTGTACATAACATTTTTTGAGCCATCTTTATACGATAGTTCAATAAATATTCTGCTGGCCCCATACCTGCATGCTTTCTAAACACGTAAGAAAGACGATTTCGATTAACATTATTTTGTTCTGTAAGCGTATGTATTGTAATATCTTTATAATAGTATTGGCGAACGTAACTAGATATTCGTTCGAATAAAGTATGCGACTCATAGTTGTTTTCTCTATTGACAACACTTAATAAAGCTTCATTCAACGCTTCGCGAAACAGCATTTCGGTCTGAAGCATCGAAATGCCTCCACGCTGATTATACACATCCCAAAGACGCATAAGTAATTCGACAAGACGAGGAGATTGTCCTGTTAATAATTCAAAATGCTGATGAGTAAAGCCAGAGTCTTCTCGTTCTGGATTGCTTATCTGATATAAAACAAGAATATATTCCCAGTTTATTTCACCAAGCATTTTATGGGCTAATGTCATTTTTGCACCCCCATGTATAACTTTTCCTGGGGAAAGGATATACGGCGTACCATTAAATTGAAATTGCGTCTTCCCTGTAAGTGGAAATACAAATCCTGGGAAAGAATCTGTAGACTCAGCACAAGGCACACCTGGATTTTTAGCATAACGATATACTCCTTCTACTCGGAAAGGATTATTGGCAAGATACTCTGCTAACTCATTCACGTCCAACTTCACAATGCACGCCTCATTTCAATAATAATTTTCTTGTAATTCGCGAGATTAATTGGTGTACATTCTGGGCAACGCTAAACTAAAAATAGTACATACGACTTAACAAGATCTGGTTATTAACCTATAAATATATTGTTTTTCATTTATTGACAAAAGTATCCTCCCTATATTATTGATAATGATTTTCATTGTAGTTTGATAAAAAAACATTTGTCAAGTTGGATGGCGTAGAAAAATGACGAAACAAGGGGTACAGAGGGACCGTTCTGTTGCAAATAATACCTGGTCTTTGTTAACTAATTCCCCTCAAAACTGGAATAATCATGTTAATAGTTGTAATGGCTTTATTTGTTACAGCACTTGCAGCATGTGGAAATAATCGTAATCCTGAAGAAGTTGCTACAGCGTATTTCGAAGATGGAAACAGCCTACTATCAAATTAAATGATAGTAGGCTGGCTGTTAAAATTATTTAAGAACTGGGTTATGTTCTAAATGATAAGCTTTCATTATCAAAAAGATTATTACTAGTCCCTCCACAAACAAAAACCCCCTATCACTTCGGTTCTAAATTTAGCACCTTCCCCTCTATTCCCTCCGTATTCAATGTAGTCGTATGATACGTTCCACTTACCCAATCATCTATTTGATCATGATACCAATCACTTCTAAAATGTCCCGATTGTCCTGGTCCCACTATATGATAACCGTTTGACATATCTTTCGTATCAATAATGAATCTCCAAGACGCTCCGTGATTTACAATGCCGTTATCGCCGTAACTCGCTGCTTGCACGGTAACTTGACTTCCGCCAATCGGGACTGGTTTCTCACGATTAAAAGTGAGTAGTGCTAACATACTAGATGATTTTGAAATTGGATGTGTAAAAGCGAGTTGATGGTAATCGCCCCACTTCCACTCTCCAACATCCGGTCCATATTCCTTCTGCAATTTCTTCATTACATTCTCGTACGATGTATGCACAACTTTTGTGAAACCTCCGTACTTCGTAAACCACGCGCTATTTTCTCCCGCTACTTCTTTTCGAATCAATTCATCAACAACTTGTGACTTCCCTTCAAATAACTTCATTACATCTTTCGGTATTTCTTTTGAAAATAACGTATTTGAAATCTCTTTCATTAATAAATAGAATATTAATGGTGCCGGTTCATCTTTACTATCGTAAAAATTCCACTTTGTTAATTGGTTTACGCCTTCTTTCTCTACCTCATTTAAAGATGCTTTATTTAACTCTTTTAAAAATATAGGAGTAAACTCTTTCCCGTATAAATTCTTTTGATCCATCTGTAACTCTTCTAAATCTTTCACCGTATACTTTTCCTTCTCTTGCAAAAATTCTTGAATACGCATTTGCCTATATGGCTGTGCCCACGTATTGCTAATATGGTACGGATAATCATCATCAACAATTTTATTATTCGCAGTTGAAATAAAACCTTCTTTCGGATTTATAACTTTCGGCAGCTGATCAAATGGAATATACCCTTCCCATTCATATTCATCTGTCCATCCTGGAACAGGCAAGCTACCATCGCCTTTTTTACGCACTGGTATATTTCCATTCGCTTTATAAGCAATCGTGCCATCGTTTGATGCAAACACAAAGTTTTGGGTTGGTGTATGGAAATCTTGAAGAGCGGTTTCAAACTCCGTCCAGTCTTTTGCTTTGTTCATATTTAATACAGCTTTTAACTCAGCTGACGGTTCTAAAGCAGTCCACTTTAAAGCAAATACTGTTTTCGTTTTCTCCTTCCCCTTATCCGCAAACTCTGAAATTACTGGCCCATGCCTCGTAATCGTAACGTTATAAGGAATTGTCTTCCCGCCTTTTACTTTAATCGATTCATCAACTACCGTAGCTTTCTCCCATTTATCGTTATACAGAAATTCATTTTCATTATTAGGATTTCTCTTCTCAATATATAAATCTTGCACATCAGGCCCCGTATTCGTAACGCCCCACGCTATTTTGTCATTGTGGCCTAATATAACACCTGGTACTCCAGCGAAAATAACGCCACTCACATTTAAATCTTTCATTTCAAGTCTCGTTTGATACCATATAGAAGGTGTCGCAAGGGATAAATGAGGGTCATCTGCTAAAATCGGCTTACCTGACGCACTCTTCTCACCGCTCACAACCCAGTTATTACTACCGTTAAACTCCGGGGGAATTATCGTTTTTGAAAAACTTTGTGCTACGTCCACATTTGTAGTTTTTAGTTCAGCTAGCAATCTAGGTGCATCTTTCGGATATGTAGGAAATAGCTCATTCGCTTGCTCTTTCGGAAGATTTTTCAGCGCCCAATATCGAAACGCCTGCCCATGCCAATGTCCCCCTAAGTCAAACGCCATATACTTCCCAATTGTTAAGGAATCAACAATTGACCATTCAGAAGGCTCATAACCTAATATAGTAAACTCAACTGGTAATTTCTTTTCCGCTTTCGCCTCACGTATAAAAGCGTTCACCCCATCAGCAAATGACTGCAGGGCATATTTTGCTTCTCCATCATATTGACTAACTGAAGCTTCTGCCGCTCGCCGTAAACCGAGTGTTCGAAACAATTTATCTCGGTCAACGGCTGCTTCCCCAACAACTTCACTTAACATACCAGAAGCTTGTCTTCTACTTAAATCCATTTGAAACAACCGATCTTGCGCTTGTACATATCCTTGTGAAAAATATAAATCATGTGCATTTTCCGATTTAATATGCGGTACACCTTTACTATCCCGCTTCACCGTAACAGCGTGTTGTAAATCCTCTAGCTTTATCGTTCCATCTATCTTTGGCATAGATTTCAGCGTATATATATTCAAAAAAATCGCAGCGGAAATAACTAACAAGAGAACGATACTACTAGCCCAAATAAAAATTCTTCTTCCCCTTTTTCGTTTCTTCTTTATAACTACCTCCATATAATCACCCCTTTCTCACACTATTCGCTTCTTTTTGAGAATGAACCTTTTAAAAACATTGAAAAACCCCCTTCATTTTCCTACCAATGAAGGGGGTCTTTCTTATCGTTTGCTACGCCGACTTTCATTATGCCCAAGATTTGCACCTGTCGCTACTTGCACATCATATAACATTTCACTAAAGAAGCGTTTATCTACTTCTTTTGGTACAATGCGTCTTTCATCATCAATTTCATCGTATTCATATGAACCATGATTCACTGTACCTGCTTTATAAAATTGAATGTCAAATACACATACATCTTCTTCATCTTCATAACCAATCGGCGCTCCGCTAAATGAAAGCTCTGCCCCTAATCCAGTACGAGTATCTTCTTTATAAAACGTATAATACACACCGCCATCTTGAACAGATCCACGGATCCATCCAAGCTTCGTCATCTTACCGAATAACAAACGACCATTTACTAAAATACCACCAAATCTCTCAATAGCACTCTCATCATTCTCTTCTACTACAAACACTGGACGCTCAATTTGTAGGAACGGCTGAACAATTCCCGCACTTTCTAATTGCTCTTTCCATAATTCCTTCTCCGCCCCAGACAATTCTAACGGATGAACGAAACCAATAACAGTGCCAAATGAAAGTTCATAACTCTTCCCGTCAATTGTACAGAACACGCCACCTTCTGCATAACGGAATGCGTTCAGCAACTTCCCTTCCTTATACTCACCCCAAATGAGTGAAATAGAAAATTGCTTCATAATTGGATTATCCATAAATACAGACTTCCATGCATTATGTGACCAATAACGCTTTAACGAAAGTGCCGCTTCCAATCGTTGTTTTTGCATTGAAAGAGTAGTTCGGAGTTCCTTCTTTAAAGAGGCTAATTCTTTTTTAGCCTCTTCAGCCTTTTCTACATCATCTTTTGCATTCGGCTTTGGAAGTGACTTCATACGTTTTCCTTCCTCTGTCTCTAATTCAATTTTTGACTCTGTAGTTAAAATGGCAGTAAAACTTCGATTCCCGAAATCAATTATCTTTTCACCATGTATAGTAAAGCCAAGGTCCGGCACCAATTGATCTTCCAGCTCTTCCTCTGTTATACCACGTGTTTTCGCAGCAAGACTTAACGCTTCTTTTGCTGCATTACGTACTTGCTTATGTTTATATTTAAATGCTATTGCATGAATAGACATAAGTGCAAGCTTAGATGAAGACAAACCTAAAGCACGAACGGCATCCGCTGCTATCTTTCCTCTCATTTGAAGCACCCATTCATCAATTTGCTTTATAAGTATGTCGACCATTTTGTCGTCACTATACATTCCGTATAACGAAAGAATTCCACGCTTCTTCACATCTGCGTCTTGAGAAATCCATATTTGATATATCGTTTGCACATATTCTTTTAAGTCCTCTTCATTTAAAGCTCTACCAATTACTTCTGCCGTTTCTTTCTTCTCAATAACAGCATCTGAGATATACTGTTGTAAATAGGCTAACGGAATTGCAGCATCAGCAATTTCATTAGAGTCACGTAAACGGATTTGTGGCTCATCCCCAATCAATTGCAGAAGTGAATTTCTTGTTTGTTCCGTTAAAATACGTGCACATAGTTCTTCGATCTTTTCTTCCTCCGTTTGAAATAAAAACGAGAATTTTCCTGCGAAAGATTCATTTTTACTTTCTTGCAAAGCTTCCTGTACAAGTTTCGTATATTTTTCAAGCTTATACTCTATTAGTATTTTCATCACATTTTCACGAACAATCTTCTTTTTATTATGAAGTTCAACTGCTACATCCGCTGCAGCTTCTACATCTTTTGAAAGCAGTTTAACTACAGACTCACGCATTTTTTTAGATGAATCCCCTAAGCTTTTAATTAAAATCGGACGCATTTTAACCATGTTATCCTTTGCTAACTCTTCTAAAATATATGCTTTTGCCATAGCAGAATACTCATCAAACCGTTCAATTATATATGCTTGTTCTTTTACAATTACACAAACAAGCGCTTCCTTCGCCTTATTTCTCTCTTCACTGTAGCATGCAGCTTCTTCAACTGCATAAGCGATAAGTTTTTCCTTACTTAACCCATACGAAAGCAGATCTTCTAATACTTGTTTCGGCTCTACTCCTCTGACAGAACATTCGTAAAGAAGTTCGTATAAATTAACACTATCATCATCTCCAAACTGTAGTGTAAGTACAGCTTCCCTTTTCGCTACATCATCTATATCCCAAAGAAGCGCAACCTCTAACACCGGCATACCCCAATACATACTTCTATATTTCGGATTTTTAAGTATTTGCTTTATATCCTCAAGTGACAACTTCCCTAGTAAATAATCACAATATGTATCCCGCAATGTAGACAATTTAATTTGCAAAGCAGCAACAAAAAATTCTTCTCGCATTTTCCCTCTATTTAGTTCATATCCTTTTTCGGCTAGCGTTCGTGCGATGATGAGATAATTCATTTTACTTACATATTGCAAAGTTTGTTGAATAAATTCAGGATTTCCCTCCAACATAAAGCATAGCAATTCATATTCATACGTCTTACAAAAATCCTCACTATTCAAATCATGTTGCCTTAGACGATGCGCGAAAAATCGTTCCTTAGAAATCCAAAACTGTGTACAAAAACTTTGAATTTCTTCATATGTTTCTCTATTTACACTACCAGTTTTTTTGTAGTTTTGAGACTGACCGAGAGTGTGACACATATAACGTGTTGCATAGTTTATAAAACCCCAAACATTTTTCTTCGCCAATATTTCAATATATCGCCTCGCAACATCCGAATATTTATGAACACAAAATAATAGCCGCCAAATATGTTCCGGTAAATTCCAACCTATAAATACTTCACTCTCATCTTTACCTTTTAAATACCGTTTAACTGCTTCAACCTTTTCCTTTTCCCCTAGCAGTTTCAATATAAATTCTGTATGTTCTTCTAACCTCTCATTCAATAAAGAACTATATGTACGAAACTTTTCATAATCTACATCAAACATTACAAGAAGTAATGTTACTTGCTGGTTAGTTGGTAAAGTATGTAATTGTCCCTCTATATAGTTCGGATTCTCTCTTGTTAACTCTCTAAGAAAAACATCTGCTTCATTCACATAACTTGAAATACTGGATAAATATTTACATGCGATTGCTACAAGTTTGTCCAAAGGAAGTGCACTTTTTTCTAAATAAATCTTCATTTTAGAAAAACTGACATGCGCAAAACGGACTACAAGAACATTTAATAATTGCTCCTCGAGTATATGGTAAAATAATCGAAAAAAATCCGGATCTTGTTTATGCACTTTCCTAAAATCGTTTATAAATCGCTCCGCAAAATCGCTTCTTTTTTGATCACGAATTGTCGTTAGTTGAATATCTTTTAAAATCCCTTCTTCTTTTGTCTGTAAATATCGTTGTGATAATTGTTTCTGTTCTTCTGTCATATTAATATATTGAAACAACTCAGATGTACTAGTAGTCAAACTTTGTACCCCCCGCATCTTTTTATCTATTATAAAAATACCCTTATTTAATGGTAGTATAGCATAAATCTCACAAAAACGAACATACATTCTATGTTAAGTTAATGTAAATTAAAATACACTACTCAAAATACATTTCCTTCTCTCTAAACTTCCCATTACGCACTTCTCCCCACTAAAATCCTTTAATTTTTCACTACACCAATTCCTCAAAATCCCCTTCACATAAACTAACGTTTTCTTATTATTTTCAAACGCAATTTTAAGTGCCTCTAACACTTTCTCTCCAGAAAGTCTTTGTATCCAATTCTTCAATTCCTTCACAATATATGGGGATAAACTACTAATATTTTGTTCATAAAACTTATAAACTTCACTATTTGGAACGCCCTCTTCTATGGTTTCTATCTCTTCCTCTTCTTTTTTCTCTTCAATAACTACTTGTGAACTACTATTATCCTCTTCTTCTGGCATACCAAAATGCTGCAATAATAATGGAATCGTGTATTCTTCTTCAAGGCATTTACGTAAAAATATATGTATGAACTCATTACTTTTTACAGTCTTTAACTCACGTAATACGCACTTCTCCACATTCGCATTTGAAATAGGGTTATAGTGTAACCAGTTTATTATGAATACCTCTTTCGTTTTCGTATCATATAGAATCTTTCCATACTCAACAAACCTGTTTAGCAGCTTCTCAACAGTCTCCATACTATAACCTGTTTCAAGCTCTGCCACACGCTTCGGTAATATGTAAATACCACATTGCTTTGTTTTCGTACCAGTTAACAAATATATGTAAAAATAACGCTCCTCTGGCGTTAAATCTAATATGAATTCATCTTGCCAAAAGTTCACCTGCACATTACGGTATACCGCCATATGTTTCCCTCCACTCTTTGCTAGTAAATAGGAAAATTTTAATCCTTCATTATAAAGATAGGCATGCGGGAATGGTTTTGGCATTCGAATTACAATTTTTTTACTACTACAACGCCGGTTTCATTTTTTCGCGCTTGTTTTGTTCTTGTAGTTGTTTTTGTTTTTGTTTTTTCTTAGTGATTTATTACTTGGTAGGGGCTTATGAGGGGCTTGGAAGGGCATTCTACATTACAATCTATCAAATACAATTTTTTCTTCCTACTAAATAGGAGCTATTCCAAATTATTATTTTGGATAGCTCCTTTCAAATTCTTCTTATTTTTTACTTCTACCAATGTCAGCTTCTACATACAATTTCTTCTGCTATTTGCGGGCAGTAACACTCTCATTTCAAAATTCGGTGAATAAACTGCTCGATTGCAATGCGAGTGACCCTCACTGATTAAAGTTTCATTTTATTTTTGCATTGAATCTAACATCTTCACAATAAAGGCAGCTGCCTGACCACGAGTTGCTGTGCCTCGAGGATCAAACTCATTATTTCCAATACCATTAACTACCTTTAGACTGTATAATCGTTGAACCGATTCTTTGTATGTTATTAAATGCTTATCTGTAAATGGTAATGCTACTAACTCACCTGTAATTCCTTTATATCGTAATGCTTTGTCAATCATAATAGATACTTCTTCACGAGTAATTGGTGAGTTAGGATCAAAAATCCCTTCACCACGACCATTAATAATTCCTGCACTTGCACAATGTTTAATACCGTCATGAAGTGATGGATGTGCCTCATTAATATCTACAAATGACTTATTTCCCTCTGGTAGTTTAAGAGCATTCGAGATTAATTTCGCAAACTCCGCTCTCGTTACATTTCGATATGGCGCAAATACACCATTACCTTCGCCTTGCATAATACCTAGACTGTTTAATTTACGAATATGCCCTTCAAACCAGCCACCTGTAATATCATCTTTTGGTTTTTGTACTTCTTCCTTTGGCTTTTGTACTTCTTCCTTTGGTACATTGTAGTTAATTTTAATCCAACTTGGGTCATAGAAAATCCATTCTCCATTACCTACTTTATACCAACCATTTTTAACCGCTAATACTTTGTAACGATCTCCGTTTGAAGCTTTACGTACAACACGATGTTCAATACCCGCATCACTACGTACATTGATGCCACTACCATTTACCACTAGTTCCATGCTAGGTTCAGCTGGATTATTTTCATTTGGATTAAATGAGTCATTTTTATCTTGTAAAGGCGTATCAATCTGCGCATTTATATTTGCATACCACTGAATTCCTTGTACGAAACCAGCCCAATTACCACGTGAAATTAAAATGTCAGGACATTTTTTCCCGCTCCATTGTTGATGCTTGTAAATATGATCTGCACCAATTCCTTCTTTGTTCATTAAATAACCTGCAAGTCGTTTTGCATTTTCTAATGCTTTATTGTAATCACCATCTTGGTTAACCGCGATCTCGATACCGATAGATTCCCTGTTTCCTGATCCATCTCCATCTCCTGCATGCCAACCATTTTCGTTTGTTGGTAAGTGTTGATAAATTTGTTTATCGTCTACAGTAAAATGCCATGAAGCTGTTCGGAAAGTGCCTTCAGTTGCTTGCTTGTATAAATATTTCGCATGATTTTCAGCATTAGCACCAGCGGCTGTATTTGCGGTCTCATGAATTGTAATGTAACGTGCTTTCATCGGATTTGCAGGACGAATATCAGGATTTCCTGCCGGAACAATCCACTCCACAAATGGAACTCCTGCAAGTGTTCCATATTTCTTCGTACTCTGTGCGCTATATTGAATACCTCTTGGCTTTGCAACAGGTTTCATTTGACGATCAGACCCATCATTTCGACCATCTACAGATTCAAATGCCTTTTCAATGTTTGAAATAGCTTCCTTTTCTGCTACTTGTCCCTTCTTAGCATCTTGCATTTTGTTTAATTCTTCTGTTTCATCATGTTTATGCTTATATTCTTCTAAAAGCATTTTTTCATTTTCAGATACTTCTGCTTCGTTAATTTGTACATGATTAGGAACTTCCAACTTGAAATTAGAATAATTTAATCCGCTCGATCCGTATTCTCCTTGGGCAATATTAAGTTGATCAGTTTGAGAGTTGTTTATCTCTTCTGCTGATACTGATAAAGGTACGCTCCCTAAAATCACTAGACTTGTTGATAGTGCGATTACTTGTTGTTTGATTGTCTTATTCATTATTATAATAGATACATACACATTCCCGCCGTGTATGTATCTCAACCTCCCTTTATTGTCACATTAATTTTTTAAAATATGAATCTACTATGTACTTCTAATACATTTTCTTTTTATTTATATATTTACATTACTATATTTTATACCCATTAAGAAAATATTTATATGTCATCCCTACAGATGAATTTCATCTAACATACTTTTTATAAAATTCGTCAACAAACATTATTTTACAACTAATTACAAATGCCGTCAAAATAATCAATTTAAACTTAAACAAATGACTGGCACACAAATTTATATAAATTGGGATGGCGTGTTAGTAGACGACATGTTAAATGATGAGGGCAACCAATTCGCAATGTACTACTTTAACAATAAGGATGAGTGGAAGTATATAGATGATTACTCAGGTATTTTTACAGACGATGGAGAAACTCTCTACCACGTGCAAGTTACTTGAGAAAATTATTTCAAATTAAAAGAAGTTATTGATAATAGCTATAATTTTTGGAAAGACAACTTACAAAATATATAATTATAACAAGTCGATTTCTTATTTTAATAAGGAATCGACTTTCTTAATATTTAATTTGCTGATTAACATCTCACTCAAAAATTATTTTACTAACGATACTATTATAGATACCGAATTATCTATAACGGAACGTTCTGGGCGTGATTTCATTAACACTGTTAATCCAATTAAGGACGTGACTAATGTTTGCGCTAATGCTTTAGCGTTCAAATCACTTTGTAGTTCTCCTGATCGAATTCCTTTCATGATTAATTCTTGAAAAATAACTGCAAGATACATTTGGTGTTCTCTAGTCAGTACTTCAAACTTTTCATTATGAGGAGCAAGCTCAACCATTGTGTTAATACAAAAACAGCCTTTACTGAACTCTTTTTTATATTCCTCTTCCACCATATTTTCAAAAAACATCTGAATTGCTTCTTTTACAGATTGTTCGTTTTGAAGTTTTGTTCGTATACGAGCCGCATGTAAATTTGTGTATCTCCTTAATGCCGCTTCAAATAAGCCCTCTTTATCACCAAAAGCTGAATATAAACTCGGTTTTTGTATTTCCATTCTTGCAGTTAGATCACTTAATGAAGTAGCAGCGTATCCTTTCTCCCAAAAAAGTTGCATAGCAGCATCCAAAGCTTTTTCTTCATCAAATTCGCGTAGTCGAGCCATTTAAAAATATCCCCTTCCTCTACATTTTCAGATTATAAACTAACACTTTATGTACCAATCAGTATATTATATATCGTATTAAATTATAAACGATGTGTCAAAGAAAATGGAATTAAATCAAAAGAAACTTGACATATATATTTACTCAAGATTATATTTTACTTACAAAATAACATACCGTTCGGTACGTTATTTACAACAATACAAAATGGAGCTGATTTTATGAATAGCAAGGAAAAGATGATGACCACTCTTAAACATAATGATCCCCAGTTACATTCACCTATTAGCACAAACATGTCCCGCTACATGACTCTATTATTCGCAATAGCTTGCGGGATGGCGGTGGCAAATATATATTTCGCTCATCCGCTACTTGATTCTTTATCAAATGAATTTAAGATTAGTCATTCAACTATCGGTATTGTGATTACTATTACTCAAGTTTGTTATGCAATCGGATTACTTTTATTAGTTCCACTTGGTGACTTATTAAACCAAAAAAGACTCATTATTGTTCAAATGGTTTTATCCGTTATCGCTTTAATTGTAATTGGGACCGCTCCCTCGGCCATCGTACTTTTTATAGGTATGGCCTTAGTAGGAATTCTTGCAACAGTTACGCAAACACTCGTCGCATACGCATCAATTTTAGCAAATCCAGCAGAACGTGGACGCATAGTAGGTTTCGTTACAAGCGGTGTTGTAATAGGCATTCTCCTTGCGCGTACATTTGCAGGCGCATTAACAGACTTAGCTGGATGGCGGTCCGTTTATCTCACTTCCGCTACCCTTATACTATTCGTAACTGTTTTGTTATATCGTAATTTACCTACTCTTGGACAGAGCAGAATGACAACTATGCCTTACCGGAAGTTAATACGTTCTGTACTCTTATTATTTATAGAAGAACGACTCTTACGCATTCGCGGAATATTAGCATTGCTCATTTTCACTTCATTCAGTATTTTATGGACTTCTTTAGTATTACCTCTAAGTGCTACACCACATAATCTTTCACATACAGCTATTGGTGCGTTCGGCCTTGCTGGAGTTGCAGGTGCATTAGCTGCTACTAAAGCTGGACAATTAGCTGATAAAGGATTAGGACAAAGAACAACTGGCATAGCTTTATCTTTATTAGTACTTTCATGGCTCCTAATTAAATCTATTAATCACTCTCTATTATTACTAATTTTCGGCATTATCCTCTTAGATTTAGCGGTGCAAGCTGTACATGTCACCAATCAAAGTATGCTGTTCACAGTGCGTCCCGAAGCAAGAAGTCGACTTACTGCCAGTTACATGATTTTTTATTCTATCGGTAGTGCAACAGGTGCAATTCTTTCAACAAATACGTATGCAAAATATGGTTGGGATGGCGTATGCATATTAGGTGTATCTATTAGTGCTTGTGCTCTTTTATTTTGGATAATAACCTTGCGGCGATCATCACAGCTGAACGAAGAATAATTCATTTATGATTAATACGTGTTTTTCTACAAGACTATAGAATAGCATTTATTTTTTAACACAAATCAACGGCATTTTCATATAAAAAATGCCGTTGATTCACAATTTCATAATAAGAGATCCTATACTATCGAAATACATCTATTACAAATTCCCTTTAACGTTTTCAACAATTTCGTTTATCGTATTTCGATCAAACTTATCACTAATTTCGTATGGCTCACGATCTTCTACTAATTGTACGCCGACGATATCGTTGCGATTTTTACTATATTGCACTTCAATAATAGACCCACGCTCTATTTGTTTCCAAACGAGACTTGCTTCATCTTTATTATCTAAAATAATACAGTCCTCAATATTTTCATCAATTCCAATTAACTTATTATCATCCATATATCCAATCTCGTATTGTTGCCGTTCTTTCGCTTTGCCACTTACTAATATACCTTTGCTACCATATGAATAATCCATATAGTCCTTTTTCTCCGTTTGTACCGCTTTCGGCTTTTGTGCTTCAGTTTTTTCAGTAGCCCCACAACCTGTAATAAGACTGATTGGCATAACCACTATTAATACTAATCTAGTGAATTTCTTTATCATTTGTAACCAACCTCATATATTTAATGTAAAACTCCATTTATTACTCTATTAAAGAATAACATGATACTAAGTAAACAGAACGAAAGATAACATATTATTTACATACCCACACTTTAATGAAGGACCAGACCATTTAAACCTAGTCCTCCATAACTTTAGCTTTGCTTCACATACTTAATTGTATGAAATGACGTCTCATTAAATAATCGCAAGTTTTCCCCATCATAATCTTGAACTTTATATGCTATTTTCTTTTTTTGAATTGTATCTTCTACACCGTCTACTAAACGTTTATTGAGATGTAAATAGATTGTAAAAGCTTCCTTATCATATTCCCAAGTGCCTTCAATATAATTCTTTTTATTTGGATACTCATCTTTACCATACGTTTCAAATGTCTTATCACCTTTTAAAATAAGTGACATAATGAAACCGTCTGTTCCTTTGAATCCCCAATTACCAATTAATTCCATACCATCCTTCACATTCTTCATAACGTTATCCGTATTAATTCCAGCTTTCTTATCTAACTCTTTCAAATCTTTCACAGATACTGTACCGTCACCGATTTTAATATCCCCTTCAAGGTCTTTGAATGCCTTAAGCCAGTAAATATCTCCTTCTTTCACTAACTTTTCGGATTTCTCCATTAACTCTTTATCAGTCTTATCGCCTTTTTCTCTTTTTTCTTTTCGGGTGAATACTTCATTGATTAAAGAAAAAGACTCTCTAAAATAACTAATTGCTTTTTCAAAATCCTTTTGTTGATTTACATACTCTGCAGGGGGATCTATCGACTCGAATTTATCTAACGTTTTATTTAATTCTTTCACACTATCTACTATATCTGATTTCTTTTTCTTACCGTCAAAAACCTCTCTTGTAATATTGTTATGCTCCGCAAACAACTTATCAAACTCTATCCCTAATTTATACACTTTATTAGGATAGTCTTCCTTTGAAACTTTTTCTTTCTTACTATTAGACTTCGATTCTTTTACTTTAGACTCTTCTGTTTTCTCCTGTTTAGAAGTGTTCGTTTTCTCAGACACTCCACAACCAAATAACAACATGACCGGAACTGCTACCCCTAGTAGTTTCTTTGTATTCATGACTGATTTCTCCTTTTACTTGAATAGATTACTCTTGCTATACCCATCCTCTTTTTTTATCTTGTAATTAAAATTACAATCGCAATAACTCCTAGAATCGGTCCCCAATATTCCATTTTTATAAAAAATAATGAGTGCTTTTTGTTAAACATAACTTTTTCACCAGTTTCGGCATCTATATAAACTTTCCCATCTGGATTATTAATATATTTACCTAAATACCAAGACATAACCCCTGATATAATAAACATTACCGCCATTGGCCAACTATGGTCTTGAAAATATGTAGCGTCCCCCATTATAGATCCAAAGATAGCCTTACCCAAAAGAGTATTAATAATTACAATAATTGCGACTAAAAAACCCCAACCAGACCAAATAATCATTTATTTCTCCTCCTAAAGCGTACAACTTTGTACTTTATGTTAATTTGAACTGCAAACGAAAATGTTTAAAAATCCGAATTTTCAGACGTCAATAATTATATTTAGCTTACATTCGATTCTAACTTTAATGTTCTAAATGCAAATGAACCAGACATAATTTGTAATATTGTTTGAATAAGTAAAAAGAATAATGACATAAATAACATAACTATAGGAATCACAATCATACAAACTCCATAAACTTTATTATTAACCTTGTTTACTAAACATGATAAAATAAGCAACCCTATTTGAACCGTTAAAATAATAGAATAATAAGCTAAAAGTTCATAATCAAAACCTTCCATAATATTAAACGCTACAACTATTAATAGTATGGAAATAATAATTCCTATAATGCCACCAATTAAACCTAGTACGAATTCAATCGTTCTTTTCAATTCAATCCCCCTTTTATGAGCCACTAAAAACTTGTATATTTTTCCCATTCACCATCATACCAAATATTAATTGGAAAAACTATACATATTTTTCATACTCCCTTACCTTACAGTGACCTTCTTACCATTATAGATAGCTTGTAGCAGTCACAAAATCAAAACCTTCAAAATTACTAACCGAATTGTCATACTGAAAATTATAAATTAATATGATCGAATTGTAGGATTTCTTTAATTTAACTTCTTCGTTAATTCGAGAAAGTATTTTGTCATCATATGAACATCCCGTTAATAACATAGAAATGTCATCACTTGCTTCTTCTAACACTTCCTTTTCAATAAAATCCTCATCTACATCAATCATATCTATATTAAAATCAACAAAAAAACTCGCTGGTATAGCATCTCCTTCTTCATCATATGTAACATCGATATATGCATCTAACTGATCTTGCGTTTTCATATTACCTATCCATATTGAAACCATTCCATGTACTTCCATTGTAGTTCTCCTTTATTTTTTATCTTGCAGAACCAATTTTATAACTTACCGACTACTTTAAAATACATAATTTTTATAAAAAACATTTCTTCTTTCCATTTAGTTAAATGGGGTTATTCGGAAATTCATTATCATACTTATTAATTAACGCTTTATCATTTTCATTAATTGGTACTTCACCTAAGTATTTATGTTTCCAAATAATCATTTGATCACTAAAACTATATTCTGTTTCGAGCCAATTGGTATAATCGAAATGCATGTTAAATTCCCCACTATGTTCCAGGGACATTGTAAAAGAGTACCAAAGCTCTTGCTGATTATCTTTAAAAACATCTCTTAATTCCTTACTCAATTTATATAAAGAATCTTCTTTCCTTTCAAACTCCTCTTCATTAACTTCGTATTTAAAAGGAATTTCTACACTATACTTATAATTTTGTTTATTTCTGAAGTTGTTATAGAAAAAGTAAGTTCCCCCTCCAGCTTCTGATATTTGTGCATAAAAATAAAATTTCTCCCATTCTTCTGGAATCATGGCATGAACCGTTTCCGCTATCTCTCTATATAATCGATTCAATTTTATTTCCAATTGAATACCCCCTATTTGATTTTCATCATTCACTTTTTCTATATTATACCACCCTTTTAATTAGCTCTTTATTTCATCTAAAATTCAAACCAAGTTTCGATGCCTTTAGAAAGTAGACATACCTCTTAAATACAATTAGTATTAAAATAAGAAATATGAAAGACTTAAAAAGGCTCTTACATGAAGGAAGGAAGTGCACAGCTATGGATTTTAAAACAGTTATGCAAGAACTTGAGGCTCTAGGTAAGGAACGAACGAAAAAAATATACATATCTAACGGTGCGCATGAGCCAGTATTCGGAGTAGCTACAGGTGCTATGAAACCAATCGCCAAACAATTAAAATTAAACCAAGAGTTAGCTGAAGAACTTTATGCGACAGGTAATTACGATGCTATGTACTTTGCAGGCATTATTGCGGATTCGAAAGCTATGAGTGAGTCTGATTTTGATCGTTGGATAGATGGGGCTTATTTTTATATGCTATCTGATTATGTTGTAGCCGTAACTTTATCGGAGTCAAATATTGCACAAGACGTTGCTGATAAATGGATTGCAAGTGGGGACGAGCTTAAAATGTCTGCCGGGTGGAGTTGCTACTGTTGGCTTTTAGGAAATCGCAAAGACAATGAATTTTCCGAAAGTAAAATTTCCGATATGCTTGAAATGGTGAAAGATACAATTCATCATTCTCCAGAACGAACAAAATCCGCTATGAATAATTTCCTAAACACCGTGGCAATTTCATATGTACCACTACATGAAAAAGCAGTCGAGATTGCAAAAGAAGTTGGTATAGTTGAAGTGAAACGTGATAATAAAAAAAGCAGTTTGTTAAATGCTTCTGAAAGTATTCAGAAAGAACTAGATAGAGGAAGACTTGGTTTTAAGCGTAAGTATGTAAGGTGTTAAACAGATTCGTATCTGGGTGTCAATTCGAGAAAGGTTGACACCTTTTTCATTCAGTTTATATATCCCCCGACTTATATTAAAAAATAATATCCTGATAACCTACTTCCATTACCTTTTCATTTAATAAACGAACTCCTACACCATTTTCTATATCCCACGTACAATTAAATGTAATTCCAACCTCTCGTCCTTCCGTAATATCTGCATACGGAACAACAATACCATCTAAACTAATCATCTCTAGTATTTGATCATTTGTTTCAATTAATGGATAATTTTCTTGCACTCCAATATCATATCCTAATTCACATCGCCTTTGTTTGTAATAATCTAATATAGAATGTAATAAACTTATTTGTACCTCTTCCCAATTTTTTATTAATGATTGATATGCTACATACTGCCCTTCATCAAACACTCCATCTTCTTCACCATCTATCATCAAATCAATCTCAGTTACATTGCCTATAAAAGTTATAGGCATACACTTAGCCCAAGCATAATTATATTCAATCTCTCCAAAAACTGAATTGTTCACTCTCATTTATCTGTCATTCCTCTCGCACTTATTACTAAGGTGTCCCTGCTTCTTGTTAACTTCCATCAACACTTAACACTTGAAATACTCTTTCAAAAACATATAAAACGTTGGCCAACTCTCCTTTAATTCTCCATTTCAAAGTAATTCATCTCCACCTTCAAAATTTACTGAGTAAACTTTATCGGTTACACTATCAAGGACCAATACAGCATTTGCTGTCATTTCCGTTAATACTAAATACTTATTAGGAAATCCATGTTCCTTTCGAGCAATAATTGTGTAATATTCTATATTATTCTCTTCATCTATAATGTCAAGTAATTCATAAGGAACATGCACTTCCCAAAATGGTCCTGCAAATCGATAATAAAACTCTCTAAATGTATTAGACACTTCTACACCTAACCTATTTATTACTTCATTCACCTGACCTTTATCTTCCCGTTTATATATATCTTCTTCCAAGACTTCTTCTAAACGATTTGGCAAAGCATGCATTTGTATCCCTCCTTTACAAGGTTTATCCATGTGTTTATGAAATGAATTTGCAGCTCCCTGCAAACTACCTGTACGGCATAGAACCAATAAATGTAACCTCTAAACCATCAAACATATCCTCTCTTTTCACTTCATTATATTTAAAATCATAAAGAACAATAGCAAAGTTAATATCGTTCGCTAAACTATCTCCATTTACTAGCTTTTTTATTTTAGGAATAATTCGTTCACTATAAGAAAAATCATTTATGTTCAATTTCCCTTTTATTATTCTCATAAAAACAAATTTCAATATTATCTTCATCATAATAACCGAATTCAAAGCTCGTCCCAAACTTTGAATGAACTGAATCACCATCTATCGTGTAATCTATATCGACATACTCCTCAAGATTTTGGAGTGATTTAGAAATTCCAAACCAAACTGAAGCCATTCCACTATATTCCACTTTCCCACCCCATCTAGCCGGTCTATAATTCATATAAACATTCTTTACTTTACTATTTTTATAGCCTCAAACAAGAAATTAACTCATTTAAACTATTCGAAACCTCTATAAACAACCCACGTTCAAAATCCTCGAATTCGATCTTTCCGCTTACATTATTTAAAACAAATAGTGAACCATTTCTTTCTACCACTATAGGAACCTTATCTTGTCCCTTAATAACTCGTGATTAAGTCTTCACCCTCATATCTAGGGTCTTTCTCAACTTTACCATCTTTTGTTTTGATGACTTTTAGTCTACCTAACCACTCTGCTCCGTTATATGTCTCTTCACTTACCCATACATTATGCTTTTTACCGTCTACCTCAACTACTAATGTTGGATGTGTAAACATGAATTCCTTCTCTACATGCCTACCTACAATTTCTGCATGTAATGATGTACCTTCTTCAACTAGTTTACTATTCTGATACCCTTCGATAATAGGTAATCCAATAAATACAAATAATATCAACCCAAATACGGTCACTTTCTTCTTTGTACTCCATTTATTCTTTTCTTTCACTTCTAATTATTCATATAAGCTCTCAATTTCCATACACCAAAAAGAACCCTTTTCCATACACTTATCATCAATTTTTTTCAATTCTTCCCTCAACCAACTTATTGTACACTCTGGTATATTATTATCGATAAAGGCATCCTCACCATTTATCTCTACTGCCTTATCAATCATTTTTGAATACACTAATAAACATGCTGCAAATTGTTGTATAGAAGAATTCATAAACACTTCTTTATACGCATCACTATTATTTAGAAATACTATTTTTTCTTGTTTTTCAATTATACAAATTGGATCTCCAGAACTTGTTGTTCCTAAATACCAATATTTTCGAAACTCTTCTGGCATATGAAATACATTTATAATAGACCTTACGAAAGACTGAGATGAAGTAAATTCTAAATATGGTGGCGGTGTTTCTGGCAAGCCTCCTATAGACAAAAATCGTTTCACTTCAGCTGAAAAGTTTTTGTTTATTAATTCTTTTTCAGGAAATGTAATGAGTGGGCCATCTTTATTAACATCCCATTTCTCTCGAAAATCCTCTGGTAGTATCATTTTTTTCACCTTCTTGATGTGTTTATGTCTTTTAAGATTTAATTGGGCTACTAGATGTATTTTTATTTTTCCCACACTAAAAATACCATCTAGTATTATCTACACTTATTCACTAAAACTCCCTAGTTCCTCTGTCCAAAAACATCCTTCTGTTAAAGCAGCTGCATCAATTTTTCGAAGTGCACTAGAAATCCACTCCACCAAACCTTTAGGTATATTTTTTTCAATATAAGCCTTTCTTCCATTAGCAGCCTTTACTTCTTTTATAAATTCCACATAGACAAGTAAAGATTCTGCAAACTTCTCTATCGTACTATTTATAAGAACGACTTTATTTTCATTGTCATAATCTATATATACGAGTTGTGATTTAGCTTCATCAATACAGATTGGATTTCCACTACCAGTAAATCCAAAGTATATAAACTTATCATACATCGTACCTAATTCATTTTGTATCTCGCTCAACCTTATCCCGCCACCGTTATCCGCAGTTTCAAATGTAAGAAATGGAGGAGCAGACTCGGGAAAACCTGCTTTAATTAAGAAGTCTTTCGTTTCTTTCGAGAAGGAAAACGAGTGAATGATTTTTTCATTATAATGAATTAAACCGTATATTTCTTCATTCCAATTCACTAAAAAATCTTGTGGTGAGATCATTTTATCCTCCTGTATATCATACACTCTGTATTCGATTTTACTCGTATATTGCTTTCTTATACGACTACATGTCCATAAAAATACTTTTTACCAATCTTCCATTCTTTCTTTGTTAAAACATCGATATATGACATCAACTCTCTATTTTTTTCATTTTTTATTATCGTATCGTATTGAATAGGACATTTGATTCCACTCCTAAAACGGAAGGTATAGTAACAACATTATAAGTAGTTCTATCTCTTAAAGAACTCATAACTTCCGAAACTAACTCCTTTGCCAAATCTCCAGGAAAAGATAGTCTATTACGATAATAGTATTCTTGCGTATCGTTATTTTCGATAAAACTAGAATAAGCTTCATTAAATTCTTCTAACGATACTTCATAATACTCGTCCTCAATTCCAAGCATCCATGAAAGTTCATTTCTTATAGCTTTTTCAACAAAGGTATCTTCCCACTCTTCTAGTAACGCTAAAAGATGTGGTACTACATGATATGAAAGAGTTTCACTAGCACTTACTACAAAATTATGAACTCCATCCTCTGAAGCACTTGAAAGGAATTTCAAATTATTCGTTTCTAATAAATCATCATGAGTAGCTACTGAACAAAATAGTCTAGTGCATAAATGCAAAACAAGCTCATTTCGAGTACTATTCATAAGTTCAATTAGTAACCCCTTTACGGAGAAATCACCTAACTTTAACAATTCGTTAATTAAAATAAAGGATTCTGTCTCTGTTGCACTATCCCTTAAGTTAGACTTAAGAGTTTCAATTGTATGATTAGAAACTTTTCCATACCAAATATCTTTTTTTAAATGCTCTAAGTCCATCATTCTCTCTCCTTTTATTGCTGCTTACATTTATACGAACCATTTCATATGAATAATATTATTAATCATGTAACTTATTTAAAAACTCCGTAAAATTATTAGCAATATGGTATACATTTTCTCTTGCTCTTTCCTCTGCTTCCTCAGCCGTAATCCCTTCACTTTCCATCAATGTTTCCTTTTCCCATGCCCCCTCATGTTCCCAAAAGACGACAATTGGATCTTCTTTATGATTTTTATAATCAAAGCAGATTAAATTTCCTGCTGGATCAAATGCGAATGGCACCAATTCATTTGGCAGAGTAGAAATATACTAGTTATATACTTTAACGATATATTCACTACTATCTACATCATAAGTAAGCAAAATTCCAAATACCTTTGTTATCGTATCTATTTCAAATTTATAAGGTAATACAGCTGAACCATTATTATTTTTAGCACATTCTACATAGTCACTTGGAAATATATACCCTATCTCTTTTCCCACATTGTTTATATATTCTGCTGAAACTGTCTCATCCGGTACTGGCCATGTTAAGTCATTTCTCATTTAACTTCACCTCCTAACAAATCACATCACGTTTATCCGAAATAACTAATTGCATCATCTAAGCTTTTATGTAAATTCCAGTCTAATTACGACCTCGTTTCTTTTAATTTTTCAGATAATCCTTCCCAGAAACATTTGGAGAAAAGGATACACCCCTCCGATCCTCCTCAAAACTTGGTATAGCCATTGCTTGTGCTGATTCTAAATATTTCATTGTAGATAGCCAACTATCAAATAACGTATCCATATCAGATACTAAGGGATTATTTAAAACATCTATGCAAGTTCCATCGTATATGTAAACCTTAAATTTCATTAATTATTAAAGAGGTTTGGAGTTCTCACTTAATAAGAGAAGAGATAGACGAGAAGAAAACGCCTAATAATCAAAAACTATAACAATTTATCGCGCTACTTTTGGGCAGTAAGTGCCTGAGTGGTTTAAATAATCCATCAGTAAGGATGAAGAAAAATCCTCACTGATGGAAGTTTCACTTTATCCTGCAATCTCAGCCGAAGAGAGCCCCTCATGAATATTTCCGCTTACAATGATAGAATGTCCCCAAAATATATCTCCATCCGAAAAGAATATTTCAAAATCACCTTCTGAATAAACGCTTAAGCTGCTTAATGTGATGGAATTAATGAACATTTCTTTTGTAATTTCGTCGATTTCTGCTTCATCATCATCTTGTAGCCATTCATTTGCTAACTCTACCAGTTCTTTTGCAGCGTACATTTTCATTTTCCATTCATCTTGCTCTTTGAAAAGTGCATGTGCTGTTTCCAGTGCAGACTTCATCATATGTTTGTCTTCACTCCAATCAAAATATAAATGACATTCTTCACCAGCCCAAGATATTCTCTTTTCAAAAGTTTTCACTCTTTTATCGAGTTCGAACACACCCAACATCTCATCATGATAAAAAAGCGGTTTCATTGCATCTTGTAAGATGATTTCCAACTCATCATCTTTATATGGTGTTTCCAAAACCTTAACAAGCATCAATGAATTTTCTGACTTGCGCACCTGTAATGTTACAACTGTATTTGCTGTCAAAATGTCTTTTGATTTTCTCCATTCTGCATCATCAACCAACCATGCGAGTCGTATATCTTCTTTTGTAATCGTTTCATTGGTATGTAAGTCTTTCCACGCAATCAAATCAATTGACGCAGTCCACAAAATGTTGTCACCGCCTTTTGATGCGCCGATTCCTAATGCCCCTGTGACAGCTGCTATTTCAATCACATTTTCTGAGAATCTATTTTCAAATCTACTTATTTCACTTGATTTACTCAATTTCGAATACATTCCTTTCATCACCCACAGGCATAAATACTTTGTGAGTTTTCCTGTTTTATTATAATTGGTCATGGTAAAGCCTATATAGAATTATAGCTATAATTCTATATAGACTTTTTTTCACCTGGAATTTTAAATTTATTTACATCATATTCTTTAATTATATATACTTTTATAGCTTCAAAATCTTTACCAAATGCAAGAGATGGATTTTTTAAAAAATATATTATTTCTTCCTCTTCATAAATTCGGGCTTTAATTATTTCTTTGTCCGAGTGAAACGATAAATTGACTCCTTTGTAAAAATATTCGTAGTATCCCTCTTCATCCTGCTCACTCTTATCTTCAAAAGGAACAGATTCAATATGATATATATTCCCATTTATATTTATTGATTTCATATAGCATCACTCTCTTTTTAAGAATATTCATAAGAAATTAAATAGTCTCTGTCAATCATACCAAAAATAAGGGATTTACTTTTAGAATTTATAAAAAATATATAGGATTAAATTTAAATCTTTATATTTTTTTTCATATTACTTCATTATCACTGTACAATTGTGTAATGTGTCACAGAAGTAGACATATTGCAATGAGTCGCAGTGAAGTGGGATATCCCTTGAGAATATAAAATAAGAAGATTAATCTAGAAACACTATCTAGTCTAATCTTCTTTTATTGAATTTTTAATTAATGCATTTTTACCCTTAAAATAATATAATCAACGGGTGGATTATTATTTACATCCTCAAAACTGGTTCTAATTTTAAAGTCAAATTCATTTGTTATATTTTTCAATGAATAAAGGTTTGTTCCATCTACACTTGTACGGAGCAATATATCCGAAAACGTAAAACGCATGAAGAATATGTTGAGGAACTATTAGAAAACGCGGGTATGATATGCCGCAGAGGTTTTAGAAGTTCATGGCGATAATATCGAAGTTATAGGAACATACAAAGGCGCTAGAAATACCACAGAACACAAATGTAACTCATGTAAAAATATACGGGAGGCAGCACCAACAAATATTTTAAAAGGAAAGGGAGAGAAACATTATGTCAAAGTTATTACGTGAATTATCTAAACCGGATAGTGAGGCCCTGCGTTCCGAAGCACTAGAACAGTTAAAAGTTACTTCAGGTAAAATTGTTGCTTGTGATCCTCTTATTTTTAATAAAAATCACTTCGAACAAACAATTCAGCCAGGTACATATTCAATTGTTGCTTGGTGGCATAAGGAAGATGGAGTCATTGCTGGTGCTGAATTGAAATTGTCGGAGTCAAAAGCGGTAGGATGGAAGATGGCAACAAAACCAGAACAAAATGTAAGTGAACTGGAAGACGGATATATTTTTGGTTACCCGGTTGATACAGGCTTAGGGTGCTTTGCAGATGTTGAAGCAATTGATAAGTTAGAAGAAATAGAAGATAGGTTACAACAAGAACTAGGAGAAGAATTTACTAGTTTGTATGATGATCTTATAGATGACATACTAACAGAACATGATGAAGATTGGGGAAATTGCGTGGTTTGTGAGGAAACAGGAAGTAATATCATTATATTCCGTTCAGGTTATGGAGATGGATTTTATCCTTCCTATTGGGGAATCGATGAAGCAGGAAAAATCGTTTCACTTGTTACTGATTTTCAAGTGCTACATGAGGAAAATTGAGGACAATATCAATAATGATATAAGAATCAATATTTTTTCTTTTACAGCGTCAAATATTCCTCGTCTAATATTTGTATATAACTCGTAGAATAATCTCCTTATATACTACTGGTTCTAATAAATAGGGTTATATTCTTAAGTGAATATAACCCGTCATTAATTCTCGTTGTTTATTAACAGTTTTTTATTTAAATAATTTATTAACTCTACTGATGTAGAGTTAATAATGCACTGTTTTATCACGATACAGGTGAACTTCAGATACTCTACGCTCCGAAATTACTTTTTCTATGATTTCCTGGCGATTATATTCTACCTGCATCGTTTCACAGTTTCCCCAATGAGTAGGAGCGGATTTTTCGTTTGACTCAAATACATCTAGAAGACGATTTAATATCTCTTCTTCGTTAAATGCTACAGTCGGATACATTGCGATTGTAAAATAATTCGGTTTCATTTTAATCCCCCCTTTTTATTAGAAACGAGGTTATGTAACTATTTTCATTTATCACTGCCAGATAAGTTTGAATCCTTTCCACTATTAATCATGTAACTTATTTAAAAACTCCGTAAAATTATTAGCAATATAGCTTTCATACATCCTCCCTCAAAAAAATCCCCACGCTTATGTGAAAATAATCTTTCAACACAAATATGAGGACTTCCTTATTTCATTACTATACTTTACACATTTTATTCGCTAGAATCTTCTTCTTTCAATTTATATACTCTATCTCTTTTCTCATCACTTTTGACAAAAATAAGCTTTTCTTCTTTAACAAAACCTTCTAATAGTAAGCATACTTGCCCATATGCTTTAGGCTTATCCGTTGTGAATCTTTCATCTGATATTTTACCAGCTCGTATTAATTGCTCGCATAACTCAAGTGCACTTATTTCTTCAGAATTAATTAACTCTAAAATAGCCTTTTGTAAGGGCGATAAAGGTACGGGAATCTCAGCTACCTCCAACTTTTCTCGTTTGTTTTCTTCTTCAAATAAATCTTCGAATGAAATTTGATTCATACTTCTTTTCCTTTCTAACTATTGATTTTTATAACATGAACTGAATCCTATAGCGTATGTATTATTATGTATTACTTACCTTTTTTCATAAATCTCAAACTCATGTACATCGTTTCATATAGTATATTTTGATTATACCAAATATACGTTCTGTTTTCTATTGTAGAATTTGTTATAATAGGAATGAAAGTAATTATGAACCTTTTTCTCGTTGTTAATTGTATACTCTCTGTAAAAAAATAGAAATATAATTTATAAATTTGTATAATAAAATAGTACGAGTGAAATTTTATTATAGAAAGGTTCTGGTAATATGTTAGGTATTCATGTTGAAAAAACAAAAGATGAATTAATTATTTCATGGCAATTCTCTAAAATTCATATTCCATTATGTGAAATCACTGAGGTAACGGAAGATAATACATATGCTGGTGTTGAAGAAAAAAGCGCAATCCGAATTGGAACAGCATATGGTACAACTGATCGTATTTTAATTAAGACAGCAAAGCAAAATTATTTATTATTCACTACTAATAGAGTATCCATTTTAAATAAAATAAAAGCTTAATTGTTTTTCTTCCTATATTTAAACGTTAAACATCTACTAGATGTATATGTAACAACCTCACCAGCGTTATTGTCTTCTAATTGGCGATCAAGATGTTCTCCCAAGGCTTTTCTCCCTTTTATTTCTTCTTCTCTTCCACGCTCTTGGCTCTTCCTTAAATTTTCAGTCCTAGCGTCCCAATCTTTACGCTCTAAAGGTTGTTTTGTTTCTTCACAATGACAATCATATCTAATATCATCTGCTGCCTTATAATCTCCTCGCGCTTTGGCTTCATCTATTTTCATTCGATAGTATTTTTCTCGTTCTGAAGTTAGTTTAATTTTGTTTGGGTTTGTATTACTACCTTCACCTGTCTCCTTAACCCCACCACTCTCCAAATTCGAGACCCTACTCTGAATACTCGCCTTTGAGGCATCATGGGCTTCTTGGAATTTTCCGCTATAGTTCGTTCCAGATCTAACGACACTTCCATCTGGCATTATTTCTACACCTTTAACGAATGGGGTTACGGAGTCCACACCTTTTGCTAATGTATTTTCAATTATATAATACTAATAATTTATGTTAGCCTGAATTCATAAAAAATAATTTCTAAAAATTTATAGCATGTCTATCTAATAAAAAAGCACTCGTTGCCTTTCGGAGACAATCAAGTGCTTTAAGTTCATGTATTTTTAAATAGCATAAATCTGTAAGTTTTTTAGTAACAGTACGACACCTTTTATATGTCATGACAACTACTACATTAAAACTTACGAGTTTCTATCAGTTCGTTAGTTTAATATGCATTCCATGTGTTTTGAAGTATGCACTTTTTAATAGCCTACTTTTTTTCCACTGCAAATACACTTTATTTTCTATTCATCTACATATATGATTGTTATCTTTAACCAAGTACCACATTTTTTAGCATTCTCATGTATAAAGTATAGTTTTAGCATTTATAAAGTTACTGTAACCCATTTCGTATATTTGCTTAATATCTTAAATTATTAATTACAACATACAAAAGCTGGTAATTAAGGATTCTTCAATCCATTAATAAAATCCTTAAAGCTATCAGCTATTTTATACGTATTTTCTTCTTCACTAGACTGTGGAAAATAAAAAGAGTGATCCCAATAATATACACCATGGTTTTCAGTATCTGTAATAAGTACAATTAACCCTGAATTCGGATCATCTCCTATGATTAAACTGGTCGGTAACATATCTTCTTCAAACTCTTCATAGCATTCACTTAAATCAAAAGTTTTTGTTACACCTATACCATACAAAACATCTAAAGGGATTTCCTGATTTAATTCTTTAACAAAAAATTTACTATACCTAACTTTCGAAGTCCCTCCGTTATATTCACTTAAAAATTTTTTATAATCTTCCGGAAGTAAAAATCCTAAAAACTCTTCTAATTCTTCAATTGATTCTTCAGTTGCTTTACCAAAAGCATTTAAATTCATTTATTTCACTCCTATTTAATCTTTTAACTTCTTAGCTAATGACATTCCACCCATATGTCGAAATCTTCTGTGTATCTCTTTACTAACTTCTTGCATTGTTGTTAAATCTTGATGATGGTGCCATGTGTTTTCATCTAATTTTGGTCCATTTGGAGCTAATTCATCAGCTTTAGCAAAATCAATGTCATATCTATTAAATTCACCTATCGGAACTTCTTGTCTTACCAACCCAGCAGATTTAAAGTTGGGAAAACCTCCAGGATAAGAAACTCGATTTGGAGGAATCTCCCAATCAATATAAGTACATATTCCTTCCTCACTAATTTCGATTTTCCCACCTTTTTTCTGCCATTTTTCAGGATTTCTAGAATATAAGGGTTTAGTAGATAATTGTTCCTCTGTAAATTTCACTATTTCTGGATTTTTACCCGTACCCTTAGCAAGTTGATAAGCGTCATAGCTGCCGTACTTGCCTTTGAAAACTTTCCAGCTACTTCTCCAACAGTTGAAGATTCTATATAAGGAAGCTTCATTCCTATTCCAGTATCCACCGTCCTAACTGCTACTGGAATAGGAGTATTTTTCATAGCATCTAGTGTATTCTTTAAAGTGTTATTTTCCTTAAGCGATTGTACCACATTATTTCTACGCTAAAACGCAAAAAAGCACTCGTTGCCTTTAATTGACAATCAAGTGCTTTAAGTTCATATGTTTTTAAGTAGCATAAATTTGTAAGTTTTGTAGTAACAGTATGACACCTTTTATATGTGGTAACAACTACTACGTTAAAACTTACGAGTTTGTACAAGTTCGTTAGTTTAATATATATTCCATGTGTTTATATTCAGCACCCAGTAAAATGTCATCTCGCCAAAGCTCGTACTTCTTTTTCTTTTCTATCATTGTACATAGTACTCCATGATGGTACAACCATCATGGAGTTTACTCTTCAAAATAGCCATTTCTTTTTCTACCCACTTCTCATATATGCTTATGCATGTTTACGTTAAACCACTATAAACTTTTATCATATATGGTATTGCACTCAATTTTTTGTATCTTCAAGATTTTTAAGATGCTTTTCTAAGTATTTTTTCCCTGAATTACTTTTAGGCATAAGACCAAGATGTTCATATTCCCAAATAATCATTCTCTCGTGGGAATTTTCATCTGAAAGGTCATCATAATTAAAGTCAATATTAAACTTTCCTGTATTATCAAAAATCATAGTGAAATTTGTCCAAGCTTCTTGATCATTATCAATAAACTCTTTCTTCCTTCTCTTAATACAATCTAACAAACGATGCCACTTCTTAAAATATTCTTCTTCTGGGACATTAAAGAGTTCAAAAATACTATGACTGTAAATAGGAGTACTATTCTCTTCAGGGTAGTAATAAAAATATAATTCTTGAGCACCTTCCCCAACCTCACCATACAGGTAAACCTTAAACCACTTCTCTGGAATTGTATCAATTACAACCTCTGCTATTTCATTGTATAACTTGCTTAATTTTTCATCATTCATCTAATTTTCCTCCTGGTACATTATCAAAATTCTTTAATCTCCATCTATCTTCATCACCAATTTTATATCTAATAACAAAACTGTCTGGACGTTTTGAATTCCCGCTATAATTCGGCGTTATTTTCACCCTAACTTTATCACCATCATTAAGAGCATTAGCCCATTCATTCTCTAGTTTTTTCCATTCTCCTCTGTTTAAGTTACTATTCATTGGAACTAAATTATCCATATTACCAGAGCCTTTAAATATAGTTGCAATTAAATGTCCGCCGTCATCATCATCCAAACGGTCATTCCCACCTACCACTCTCTGAGCGTAGTTATTCCGCTTACCATCACCTAATTGAACTACCCTCGCAACTTGCAACACGCCCTTGACTATCTGTTGTATATGTATATCCTTCTTTACTTGTATACTCAACATTTGGCTTTAATATCTTTTTACGTTTTTCCCTAGCATATTGTTCTCCATAGTTTACTTTTACAGGTCCTTCACCCGTACCCTTAACCCCACCACTCTCCAAATTCGAGATCCTACTCTGAATACTCGCCTTTGAGGCATCATGGGCTTCTTGGAATTTTCCGCTATAGTTCGTTCCAGATCTAACGACACTTCCATCTGGCATTATTTCTACACCTTTAGCGAATGGGGTTACGGAGTCCACACCTTTTGCTAGTTTAATTTCAATTATATAATACTTGTAATTTTTGTTAGCCTGAATTCATAAAAAATAATTTCTAAAAATTTACAGCATGTTTATCTATTAAAAAAGCACTCGTTGCCTCAAGTAGACAATAAAGTGCTTTAACTTCATATGTTCTATAAGTAACATTAATCCGTCACTATTCTTCTTTCAATAGTCCAACTAAAGCTAGTTAATTTGGATATTTTACATATTTACTCGCTAATAATACATTCCTTAATTTAACAAAAAAATATTTTAAGATTTATTTTGCTCTTCATATTCTTTCATCTCTTCGAATTTTCTTCGCTCATTTTCATTACTAGGTTTCTTCCCTAAATATTTATATTCAAAATAATCCACTCGGTCATTCGGTCCAAAAGTAGATTGATACCATTTAGTATACCCATAATGAATTTTTACTTTCCCCTCAGATGTCACAATCATATCAAAAGAATACCAAGGTTCCTGATTATTTTTTATAAATATTTCCTGTAACTCTACACTTAAATGAAATAATTCATCATATGTCTTATCATATTCTTTTTCACTCACATTAAATACATCTGGTATATCATGGGAATATATATATTCATCCGATCTATCTGGGGTATTGAAAAAGAATAATACCCCACCCTCTTGGTTATAAATCTCTGCATTAAAATAAAAGATATCCCATTCTACGGGAATTGTATCATTTATTTTTTGCGCTATATTTTGATAGATTTTATTTAATTCTAATTCGAACACTTTTACATCAACCTCCTGTTTTATTAAGTATTTCACGTATTACCTTACGTTGGCCTTCAATTTGGTATTTTATTTTAAATGAGTTTGGTCTTAGCGATGAACCTAAGTATACTGGTTCAATTTTTACTGATACTTTTTTAGGAGGCTTCCCACCTAATGCATTAGCCCATTCTTTCTCCATATTATAACATTCTCCACCCGAACGATTAATTTGTTTATTTTGAGCGATTAAATTATCAATATCACCGGATCCATGGAATTGCGTCCCTATCAAGTGCCCACCATCATCATCAGGCAATCTATCTTCTCTTCCTGCAGCCACTTGCATTCCTGTGTTTCGTTTTCCTTTTTGAAGTATTAATCCTTCCGCCTCAACATCTACTATTCTACCAAGCTCATCTGTTGTATATTTATAACCATCCTCAGTGATATAACGTACGTTTGGCGCAAGTTCTTTCCTTCCATTTTTTCCTTTAACAATGTGCTTCCCAAGATCTTTCTCTTTTATTTCAGTTATCTTAGGAGTCTCACCCGTACCCTATGTTGTAATCTTAAACCCTCACAATAAAAAAGCAAACCATGTAAAACCTTATTAAACTACTTCTTTTTCTTCCACTACCGGCAATTCATAAGCTGTTTTATATTTCATCATGCCATATACAATGTTTACAAGCCTTCTCATAATACATACCAATGCTTGTCCTTTTGTTTTTCCTTCTTTAAGCTTCTTTTGATAGTACGCATGAAACACTGGATTTCGTGGCATCTTACTCCCTTTTGCTACTTGCACTTGCTGTACTGCTAAATTATAAAATAAAGCGTGTAGCGCCCTGTTTCCTTGTTTGCTTTTGTGTGGTGTGTCTTACCTTTCCCACCAGAACCAAAGTAAACAGGTGCAATCCCCGCAAATCGTGCTAATTTATTGGCATTTGAAAATCGCCTTACATCCCCAATTTCTGCAATTAATGCCGATGCCGTCACAAGTTCTATTCCCGGCATCGTCTCTAATTGATAATCTAGTAGTTTTACTAGCTGGTTTAATTCTCTTTCGATGTATTTCATTTCCTTCTTTTTAAACTCAATGTCCCTTACAATACTTCTTACTAAAAAATCTCGCGTTTCCTGATACTCTTTCATTGTTTGTCCATCTTCTTTTACAAGTTTTAATATTTCGCTTGCTTTCTTTACTGAACATGTATTGTTGCTAACATCTAATAAAAAAGCTGTTAATTGCTTTATATTAGCCCCCTCTAAACAAGAGGGTGACGGATATTGCTGCCAAAATGCTAATGCTGTTTTTCCATCTAACTCTGAGAAAAACTTTTTATAGCTTGGATAATGATGGTTTAATTGAATATGTAGTTGGTTCTTTAATGCACTTTGTGCTTTTACTAATGCATTCCTTCTTGAAACTAGTTGTTGTATCGACCAAAATAAATCGTTTGGCTTTGCATCTGGTAATTGATTTAACTTATTTATTAGTATACGGGCTACGCATTCCGCATCCCAACTATCATTTTTTTGTATCATCACTTGGCTCTTTCGTTCTAAAAATGATAAAGCTGGATTTACTTCTTTCACTACTTGTTCATGATCTACTAAATATTTCGCTAATGCTCTTCCATAACCGCCAACATCCTCTAAACCAAATACAACTGATAAACCATCACTCACATATGTCTCTACTTCTAATAAAAACTTCGAAAATGCAGATGGTTTATTCTCAAATTGTATTTCTCCTAATTTCTCTTGCCAACAATTAATAATAACAGCCGTATGATACTCCTTATGTAAATCTACTCCTACATACAAATAGTTCTGTCTATTATGCATAACTCATCCCTCTATTCAATGATTTAGTCATATACAAAAATGTCGGCAACCTTAGTTCGAGCGTTCATCTTTCGATGCGCATAGGTACGCAAGCCTATCCATTTTTCATCTCTTTAGTAGTATGTATAGTAAAATGAGCTAATTTTTTAAGTGAGTTTATAAAATAATTGCTGCATGTTGTCCTTTTGTTTGTATTTTCCCGTATTTATACATGCCACGATAAAAATTCTCTCTATCTAACATGCGTTTCACTTGTACTTTCGTAAATTGTTTACCTTTCGCTGTGCAGTAGCCTTCTACATTCAATTGTTCTGCCAATTGGGTAAGTGACCAATGTTTAAAAATGTGTCTTAACTCAAATAGTCTACGTACAACTACTGCTTTCCCAGCATCTACTTCTAACACCTTTTGTCCTTTTTTGGCCTTGTAGCCAAAAAGTACGCCACCACCTGCATATCCACCTCGTTCAGCCTTCTTCTTTCTACCTCTACTTAACTTCAATGCAATTTCAAGTCTTTGATATTGGTCTAATAGTTCTAACATGCCATTCACCAAAAAGTCATTTGGATCATGTGTGTAAATACTATAGCTTGATTGTTCAATTGCCTTCACATCTACTTCATGTTTCTTTAGTTCTCGTTGTATCAATACTTTCGCCATATCAGAGCGCCACAATCGTGATGTATTCAACACAACAACATAGCTTACTTGTTTATACGCCATATCGGACAATAGCTCTTGTAGTCCATCACGTTCAACTGTTAATCCCTCTTCATCAACAGTCGCTCCGCTTAATCCTCTATCTTCATACACACGAAGTAGTTCTAAATTATTTTCGTTACAGTAACGTTCAATCTCTTCTATTTGATACGCTAAACTATACCCATCACGTACTTGTCCTTCCGTTGAAACTCGTATGTAACCAACTACTTTCTTTCCCATCATAAATCCCCTCCCGTTACAGTAATTTGAGTCCCTGTAACGTTTATCCGTTTTTTTGCGGATAACGTGTTCGTAACGTAAATCCGTTAAAACGTACTTTACGATGACTTCAAAACATAATACAACCCTTTATTTTTACAATAGTTTTTTCTCTAGTAGTGTCGTACACTGTACAAAGCCACTACAGTTTATAAAATTTAACACTTAATACATTTATAAAATTATACGTTTACCAACTTATTTCTACTCTAAAATGCAAAAAAGCACTTGTTGCCATAATTGACAATCAAGCGCTTTAAGTTCATCTGTTTTTAAGTAGCTTTAATTTATAAGTTTTATAATAATAGTATGACACCTTATATATATCGTGACAAATATTAATTTAAAACTAACGAGCTTGTACGAGTTCGTTAATTTTATGTCTCTTCCATGCGTTTATATTCATCTTTCGGTAAAATGTCATCTCACCTAAGCTCGCACCTCGTTTTCTGTTCTATCATTGTACGTAATACTCCATGATGGTACAACCATCATGGGTCTCTACTTTTAAACCACTTATTGTTTTTCTTTCCACTACAAATATACTTTATTTTTTATCTGGTGAATATACAATTATTCTCCCTTGTGGATATTCACCTTCCCATCCACAAGGCCATCCCCCAAGCTTATAAACCTCAAAGATTCTTTCATAAAAATTATCAACTTTTCCATTTACTAAACGATTTAGTGCACACATATGTAAATCTCCAATTATTTCTTCAAAAATATCAATATATTGTAATACAAAATCACCTGGATAGTTCTCAGATGATTGAATAATCTCCCTTATAGGACGCTCCATAGAGTTTAAATCATGCTCATATAATTGTCCTATTATTTCCCCACCTTCTGAGGATTTAATATCTTCCCAAACGTTTTCAACCTCATCCAAATCTTGAGACCATGCCAATTCTTGTGCTCTTTCATACTCATTAACCATAACAACATCACGATTTAGAAGGTTTTCATTATGAAAAAGTTGTAAATTTGTAATAAAATTAATAACCTCTTCGACTAATTGAGTGTTTTTTCCGTACTTCATTTATTTATCCACCTTTCCCAAAGTTCTTCAGTAGCACCGCCACCTCTTTGCCAAATCTTTATTTCTTCATTTAATTTTGTTTTGTAAAACTTCTCAATACCAATTTCTAATACCTTTGATTTGTATAATGGCAAGCCACTTTCTGTACCTTTTTTTAATTTTTGTTGCAATTCAAATACTTGTTGTTCCAACTCCTTAATACTTTGATTGATATTTAATTTATCTAACTGATCTTTAACCACATTATTATATACACTATGAAATCCTCTATGCCTAGACAAAGCACTTGGATCTTTTGCTGGTATCGGTAAAAATATCCCGTTATCAGCATGATCCATATCCATTCCAATTTTCTTTAATACCGGATGATTTCTTAAATTTTTAGGTATTATATGTTGCGCCTGATATCCTTTCCGTGATGCAGAACGTGGAAGCCCCATGGATTCCAATAAATTTTGCCCTAATTTTGTAGAACTACCTCCTGTAACCTTTCCAGGGGTACCTGGAATAAGTCTAGTAGCTTCACCCGTACCCTTAACCCCTCCACTACCCTTAGCAAGTTGATAAGCATCATCCTTAGCTGCCGTACTTGCCTTTGAAAACTTTCCGGCTACTTCTCCAACAGTTGAAGATTCTATATAAGGAAACTTCATTCCTATTCCAGTATCCACCGTCCTAACTGCTACTGGAATAGGAGTATTTTTCATAGCATCTAGTGCATTTTTTAAAGTCTTATTTTCCTTAAGCGATTGTACCACATTTTTACCCAAATTTGGATTAAAACCAGGCATTCCTTCTTTGAATTTTAATAATTTGGCTAAATCAGCTAATTCACTCATCCCTTTGAATGCTTTTACTCCTTTTCCTACTGCTCCAACAACTGGGATTGCGTCTAATCCACCAAAAATGATGTTTCCTACCCGCTCTTCTTGGCTCAATTTCCGGTGTGTTCCCCAGTCTTCTCCGTCGATACCGCTTTTTATTTGTACACCTCCGTATACTACTGCGGCAGCGGCCCCGAGTGGTGGGCAAAGGATTGTTGTGATGATGATTCCTACGCCTATTCCTATGTCTCGCACCATTTCTAGTTTTTTCTGTTCATCTTCTATCGATTTGTATTCAAATCCTCGTGTGGATGGGACTACTTTCTTGTATTCTTCATAATTTAGTTTTGCATCTGGATTTCGTTTTTTTAGTTCTTTGTATTCCTCTCTCAGTACATTATCAAATGCAGGTGAATCTTTAAAAATATCTTCTACTGTTATTTTATCTTTCTTCTTCTGTATTGTTTGTGGTACACTTCCGTAGCCCGCATGCGCACCTGGTAATACTGTCGTTGTTGTGGAGCCAATTCGGTTATTTGTTTCAAAACTGAGAATAGATGTATCTCTCACTTTTTGAGCGAATTTATCCATTTCTACTAAAAAAGGTTTATCTATATGTTCAGAGACTAATCGCCCTGCTTCTCCGCAATATTTTTGTAATGTCGTATAACTATCAAGTAATTCCCCGATTTTTTGCGATTGATCTTTAGGATTAAAATGTATACTACCATCCGAGTCTAAATCTCGTATTCTTCCATCAATTCTTTTTAATGATTCATTTGCTTCCCGTAATTTCATGAGTGCATCTTTTGTAATTCGATTCATACCATCTCCCATGTTTTGCCATGGTTCAGGTCTATATTTCACATCCATCTCGTTTTCATCCCCCCAGCCGTATGGTGATTTCTACAACTTACTTAATATTTCACGTAATTGTTCGTCCTTTTCAAGCATTTCTACACATACATTCCCTACAACTGTCGCTGACCTAGAATAGTGTTCAGCCAATTCTAGTGTTTTGTGTAATATATCAGGATATTTTTCAATTACTCTCATCGCTTCACCTTTTTGATAAAAATCACAGCTTAATAAACTCTCAATATTCGTTCCAATGACGTCTACATGGATTTTATATATATTTTCTAACTTCATTACTATATCTAGTAGTTCTTGAAAATTAACTAATACTTCTTCTCCACCACCAGAACCACTATCTCCCATTGATACTTGCATTATTGAATACCTCCTAACGAGAATTGTCTCGGGTCAATTAACTTTTTATATGGCATTTTTAACACGTCATACAATTTCTTATTAACCGCATAGAGGCTCACCCAGTCATATCGATTACGATCTACATCTATTTGAACGAAATCTTCTCCTTCAGTGAAATATAAGAAACATTCCCATTTTCCTCCTCTATTACTTCGAGGCCTCGTATACGTTTCTATCGCTATAACGTCTTTATTTGATAAATCTTTTTCCTCAAATGTTTGTTGTTCTGCCTCTGTCATTCTCTTTGAGAAAAATGTATCTTCTATTTCTCTCGGTTCTCTCAATAAGAAGGGTATGCGTGTTAATAATGAAAAATATACGTCCGGTTTTGGTATGTAGTCGATCTCGTATTTTTTATTTGGTTCTATTTCTGTTAATACAGCCACTCGGTCTTTATCCTCTTTTAAAAAGCCAATTAATACATTATTCATTCTCGTGTATTCATGACAATTTTCATATTCCTTTAATAGTTCAATTATTTGAAAAGCTGCAGGGGTAATTCCATTTTCACTTGTAAGTAGGCCTTTTTCTTTTAAACTCGTAGTTGCTTTCGTGACACATTCTGCATCAAGTAAAATAATTGCGTCACGGTTTGGCAATCCAAATATATCGGTAACCCCAGCTGCACCTGCGAGAACATATAATTCAGCAGGTGCAAAACTCATTTCTTTCCCCATTCTTTTATCCCTCGTTTCTCCATCACAATTGTTTTATCGCCCTTACTTCCGATCTATCTCCGTACGTTTGAATGCTTTTATCTAACTCTTTCAAAGCTTTCGTATGCCCTTCAAATGCCTCTACCATTTCTGAATTATATTGAATGATCAAATCAAGGTAACTTAAAAAAGCATCTCGCGTTTTTCCATTCCATTTCGCACCTGTGACATATGCTTTTAAGTCTTTCGCTTGGTTTAAAGAATCCTTCATACCATTTTCAATGTTTTGTGCGTAAGAAATGGCACTTGCAGTGTTACTTCCTATAATTTCAACCTCTTTACCACTCATGTTCGTTCCCTCCATTCTTTGTATGCTTAATGGATAAAGTTTTCAAATTCCTTTTTCTTTTCTTCAAAAGCCTTGGTCGCTGCAGCGTATGCTGACGCTTTCTCCGATTCTGCTTTCGCTTTATATTCCAAATACTTTGCATAAGCTGTACTTTTTGCAGATCCAATATCGCTTAATGCACTTTTAAAATAGGATAATACTGTATTTAAGTCTTCATCCTTTTCATGACGTTTTTGTTCAAATTCAACTGCCGGAATTTTATTAGCTTCTAAACCATTACTTTTACTCTCATACTCTCTCTTCGCTGATTCAGCCTCTTGAATGAATTGCTTTAACTCTCTTTCTTTATCTTTTAAATAATCATGTAAATCATCATACCGATCTCGTTTCCTCGCACTTTCTGTAAAACCAGACGCATTTAAAAAAGCATTGTACAATTCATCTAACATCTTTCTCCCCCTTTAGCACAATAACTATGTAGTTAAATTCGTATATTTAAACATGAATATTCATTACATTAAGAATTAACAAATAATTATTTTTACATATTGCTATTTTATCAAAGGGATTTTAACATTTCCATATTTTATGAATGGCTTTCGCATTTTTCTTCAATAAAGTGAAACTTTAATCAATATGACTATGTATTTATGTGCAGAAATAATAAAAAACACTGCCAGGCGCAGTGTTTTTTATTACTACCTTTTATCCAATTCATTCGTATTAAATCCTTGCTTGAGAGTAAGACCAGTTCTTTCTTATTTCATCAACAACTATTTCTGGATAATCCCAATGAAGCGTACGAGTAGACTCCCTGATTCGTTATACTATTCCTTTGGCTGTTTTGTTTCTATATTCATTCCAATATTTTGGCTCAGTCGCTCTTAAAAGAACGATAGAAAAAGGATCTGATATGAATATCAGATCCTTAACTTTAATTTCTTAATACATACATCTTTTTACACGATAACTGGTTCATACGTGCTCAAATTATCATACTCAGTTTTTACAATACTAGGCGGAAGGTTAACACATCCTCAGATTCACCTTTTCCTGTAGCAGTGCATAATGTTTAATAAAATTAAAGCATATTTTTACTTACCAGACTTAATTTTTTCGTTATATTCTTCTAAAGTTAACCCTTTTTCTTTTAGATAAACAGCAACTTCTTTTCCTACATAACGATAGTGCCATGGCTCATACTTAATGCCAGTAATATTCTCTTTATCTTTTGGATAGCGGAGAGTAAATCCATACTCTGCAGCATTCTTATCTAACCATTTGAATGCATCGGTAGTTTCAAATTTTGCATTTAAATCTTCTACAGTATTCTGCCATTCAACTGAAATAATGTCTAACGCTAATCCAGTATGATGTTCACTTGCACCAGGATACTGAAGATATTCCAACGCCTTAGCACTAGCCTCTTTATCCGACAAGCCTTGAGATTTATAGCTTTTAACTGAAGCATCATAATAGGTTTGTTGTAATTTTATAGCTCGATAACCTGATCTTAAATAAAGATTGATTCCCTCTTTTTTTGCAGCTGCTACCATATCCTGATAGGAAGTTGCAATTCTACTATCTATTTTCATATTCGGCTTAGCATTTTGGGTAATACTTGTTAATTCAATTCCTAGTTCCTTTGATAACATATGCTCTCTATTTACAAGAATAATTCTCCAATCATTAGGATCAGAGATAGGTAAAACATCTTTTTTATTCGCATGTATCTCTTTTTTATTTTTATCGTTATTATTAGTAGTTTCCTGAGATGTTTGCTTTCCACTACAAGCAGCAAGACTCCATCCCATTGCCAATACCAATGCTAAAATTATAAATTTTTTAATTGTATCTCATTCCCTTTTTGTTTATTAGTCTTTATACCAATTTCCCAACACGTCTCTAGGAATCTCCTTAAAATCCTTCAAAGAAACGGGGCCGACAAATTTTTTAATTCCATGTTTTTTAGAATCTTCATCCGAATAATCTTTTAAAAATTGAATTTTAAATTGTTTCTTACCATCAGCGTAGTCGGTTACTGTCGGTACGATTGCCGCTTGTCGTATACCAAAAGTTTTATCTTCATACTTAACAAATTGTACATAAGATAATCCTCCAACCAATGTTTCTAATTTTTCTTGCGCAGAAATAAGATTTCCAAGAGAATAATAGATTAGCGTTTCATGTCCCTCTTTATTTTGTTTCCACTCAATTGGTTGAATTACATGTGGATGATTTCCAATTACTACATCTACACCTAAATCTGTTAAATATTGAGCAACTTCTTTTTGTTGCTTTGAAGGTGTTGAGGTATATTCTACTCCCCAATGCACCATAACAATCACCATATCAGAGCTACTCTTTGCCTTTTCCACATCATTTTGTATCGCTTTTTTATCAATTAAATTTAAAGCCCAAGACTTATCAGCCGGAATTTTAATTCCATTCGTACCATATGTATAATTTAGTAACGCAAAGCGAATACCATTTTTTGTAATCGTTTTTATTTCATTACGCTCGTTTTGACTCTCATTCATGCCTACTGGGATAACATCCGGATATTTCTTCCAGTATTCTCTTGTATTCGCAACACCTTTAATACCCATATCCATAGCATGATTTGTCGCTTGAGTCACTATATTGAATCCAGTGTCCACTAAAGATTGTCCTACTTCTTCAGGTGTATTGAAAGTCGGATATCCCTGTACTTTTAGATTATTTCCTGCAATTGGAGTCTCCTGGTTCACGATAGCAAGATCACTTGATTTAACAGCTTTTTTGATATTTTCATAAATATAGTTATAATCATATGAACCGTCTTTTTGTTTGCCATCTTTAATTACTGCGTCATGATATAAATTATCACCCGTTGCTATTAAATTCACAACCGATTTTACTTTTTTATCTTCCGTAAAATTAGGAGACTGTTGGATAGGACTCTTCTCTACCCAATTTGGTGCTTTTAATGATGTATCTATATTAGATTCAGCCGGTGGTAATGAAGCTTTAGATGTCTTAACATCTGTATTACCACAAGCAGTTAAAAGCACTAAAAAAATAAGACATAATAAAAAAAACTTTTTACTTCTCTGTAAAGTATCTAACATGTGATCCTCTTTTCTGTTTTATTACTTATAACCAGTTCTAACAAATCATTCTTTAAAACAACGTATTTTGGTTTTACCCTTAATTATGGAAGGACACTCTGTTACATTTACTTCGGAATATACAGATAATCATTTTCCATTCTCTAGCAATCTATCAATTCCATCAGAATTGATAGATTGCTAGAAAAACATGATCCATCAGGATGTCGACTAGTTTCATATACCTACCTGTTCCAATTGCAGTAACTCGTTTAATCTAAACAAGATAGAAGAATAGTTCATATAGCCTCTTCTCTTGCTTTACGTTTGTGAGTGGCTCCAAAAAGAGGGGATCGTTGCTGTACCCCCTTTAAATATTATGGAATCATTGTAACTAATTTCTTTACGTTAAGCGACAAACATTATACCGATAACGATAAGTAAGACCCAAGAACTTATTTTACCAATATACAAAAAAAGTAGCAATCTTTTGACCCATATAAAGAAGCCAATTAGGAGAAATGAAAGGAAGATTCATTTTAATTAATTCCTTCCTTCATTGATTAATAAAAAAACAAGCCATCCAGCTATTGGATGGCTCTATACGATAAAGAGAATTTGTTATTGGATTACTTCAATTTCCCTTCAAAAACAATCTTCCTACCGCACGGCTCAACTACTGTTTTGCCGTCTTTCTTTACTTCATGAAAGATCGGCTCTTCCATACGACGAGACGGAGCGTAGCCTTCTTGTTCCATACGTGCTAAGCAGTCTGTAATTGTTTCATTTTCTAGTACTTCAAATTTCTTTTTATTAGGTTGTTTTGTCATGCCCTAACCTACTTTCTATTTTTCTTGATGCGAATTGATTCTTCATGTAGACCATATATAACATTGCTAGAATTCCCATTATAATCATAACCGCAATAAAAAAGCTTGTATACTGTATTTTTTCTATAAATACGCCGCCTAATACAGGCCCCATAATACTTCCTAAACTAAAAGCGATTCCGGATAATATATTACCTGCCGGTAGTAAATGTCTCGGTAATAAATCAGTCATAAATCCAAGCCCTAAAGAGAAACACGATCCAATAACCATACCCGCTAAAAGCATGCAGGCAAAGACAATCCAGTAATATTGATCAAATACGGCGGCAAGTAGAAAAATTCCCGTACTTATGCTAAACGTCCACGTTAATATACGGTCCCTTCCGTATTTGTCACTTAATATACCGAGCGGAATTTGTGTAATAATACCCCCAACTGCAAATGCTGGTAATAAGAAGGATACATCTGAAACAGACCACCCTTTACGAAGTGCGTATACTGGTAAGTTACTGTTTAACATTGCTTCAAGTACGCCATATGCAAGTGGACCTAGCAGTGCAATCCATCCTAATCCAACAACTTGTTTATAACGAGAAAATGATGATTCACTCTTCACTTCTCTTTCATCTTGCGCTGGGAATGCATTTTTTGTTGGAAGTAGTAAAAGCCAACCTATTAAACAAAGTACAGTAGATATAATAAATGGTGTCGCAAGACCGTACTGCACAGTGCTTGCTAAATACGGACCAACGGCAAAACCAATTCCGAAGAATACACCGTATATCGATACTTGTCTCCCTATTTTACTTGGGTCCGATGTTGTCGTGATCCATGTTTGTGTTCCGACATGAAGCATATGATCTCCGACTCCAACTAGAAATCTAAGGATAAACCATACCCAAAACGAAAATGTTTGTGTAAAAAAGAATAATGAAATAATAACGAGAAACCCACCTATAACAATAATCGGCTTCATTCCAAACCTTTGCATCGGTTTTTCAAGAAACGGCGAAATGACTAATATCCCAATGTACAATGCCGTCGCATGAATACCATTAATACTTGAACTAACCCCTTCTTGTTCAAAAATCATTGCAATGGCAGGTAAGAGCATTCCTTGTGACAAACCCGAGATTGCTACAATCCCAACCATAATCCAAAAAGTAAAACGCATTGACATCCCTTTCCCTCTCCTTCTCACGCTTCCACTTTTCATTATAAACTGTTTCTTCAAATGCGTGTACGAATATTCGCAATAAAAAACAAGCTAAAAGAATGAACCTTTTAGCTTGTTATCTTATCCTTCCCAAACTTGCGCTTTCACATTGTAATGAAAGTGTTTAAAATATGGATTTTCATAAAATGATGGTCCATATAAGTAATGTTGCATATGAACTGTTAGTGGCTGCTGCATTTGTAAAGGAACTACAGCTGGTGAAACTTGCATATACATCGGATCTATCATTATTTTTGTATAGATATGATGATTATATGGCGAATAAGCGATTAAGGATGGTTTATGCATTGATAATCTCCCCTTATACATACAAATGTTATAGTATATGCAACACTTCTCATTTCGGGGATTATTTCTGTTCTAACCAATTCTCTACATGTTTTATAAATACATCTAAACAATCAATAAACGGTGAGTGTCCGCAATCTTCTAATACCTTCAACTCTGCATTTGGCAAATGTTTCGCTAATTCCTCACCGACTACTTGCGGTACGACATAATCTCTATCACCTTGTATGACGAGTGTTGGCGCTTTAATACGATGAATTTGCTTACTTCCCTCTACAACCCCGTTATGTTCATCTGAAATATTAAATGTAATGAGCGCATAATTCACATCTACGAAATTACGTTGCGTTAACATATCATCTAAATACTTTTCATAACGGTCCGGTTCAGGTTGATTATGTGTATATATTAATAGATTCCATACTGTACGGTAATATAGTTTGTTCATATTTTTTATCGCATCTAATACTGGAGCGATTTGTACTGGATCTTGCGCAATTTCTTCTTTCGTCTTTACTAAACTTGATACAATCGGCTGCCCATTCGTATCTTTTTTAAAGATTGGGTATCCTTTCATTCCTACTGATTCTACTAAAATTAACTTTTCTACAAAATTTGGGTGATTCGCTGTAAATTGCATCGCAACGCCACCGCCCATTGACCAGCCCATTAATGAGAATTTCTCTAGCTTTAACTCGTCGATAAATAATTTTACATCCTCTGCAAAGTCTTGTAATGAATCTATCGATCGATTATACGTTGATTGTCCAAACCCTCTTAAATCAAGAGCGTAAATATGGTATTGATCTTGCAACTTTTCAATGACTAAATCCCAATGTTGTGACGATGTCATGTTCCCGTGAATGAGTACAAGAATATCTGTATTTCGCCTTCCAACTTCCTGATATGCAATCGTTTCTCCGTTCGATAGTGAAACAAACTCCATTGTTGCAGGCTTAATCATCACAAGTTCCCCCATTCTATTTAATAGAAAGAAAATTCTTTACTTAATTAAAGAATAGCACGTAGAATATACGTTCGCAACATAAAACCTATAAGAATTTTTTACATAAATCAACATGTCTATTACTAGACAATTATTATAAAAAAGTATATAGTTAGCTAGGTAACTAATTTGAAAGGATCAAAATACATGGACGAAAAACAACATTTTTTTCACATCGTCAGCCAGACTTCTCGAAAGTTTACGAAGAAATTTAATGAACGTGTATCTCCAACAGGGTTATTTAGTGCGCAATGGGCTGTTATTTTCCGCATTAATCAAACTGGTTCTTGTACGCAAACAGAATTATGCCAGTATTTAAATGTTGAATCACCAACGATGACTCGTACGTTAACACGTATGGAAACGATGGGATGGATTATTCGTACAGAAGGTAAAGATCGCCGCGAGAAGCTTATTTCTTTATCCGAAACAGCGATAAAGATGATTCCAGTATGGCAAGAAGAAGTTGACACTTTCGAAGAAAAAACGCTAGAAGGTATTAACGAAGATGATTTACATCAAGCATTTCAAATGTTACAACAAATTATTAAAAATTTAGATTAAATTGGAGGGATGACGATGCAAAGTGAGAAACTTTGGACGAAGGATTTCCTCGGAACTTGTTTTAGTAGTCTATTTCTCTTCTTAACATTTTACATGCTTATGACTACTCTGCCTGTCTATGTAATAGACGGCCTAAAAGGAAAACCTGAGGAAATTGGTTTAGTTGCAACTGTGTTTCTTATTTCTTCTGTTTTATGTAGACCATTCACAGGAAAATGGCTCGATGATTTAGGAAGAAAGAAAATATTATTTATTTCACTTTCATTATTTTTAGCCGCTACTGTTATGTATTTCGGTGCGCAAAGTTTATTCTTATTACTTGCCCTTCGCTTCTTACACGGTATTGGGTTCGGGATGGCAACGACAGCTACTGGTACGATTGTAACTGATGTTGCGCCAGCTCATCGACGAGGCGAAGCACTTGCATATTTCGGCGTATTTATGAGTCTGCCAATGGTAATTGGTCCTTTTTTAGGTTTAACAATTATTTCTCATTTTTCGTTTACTGTATTATTTATCGTTTGTTCCGTATTTTCATTACTTGCATTTTTATTAGGGCTACTTGTCGATATTCCTCACGAAGCACCTGTTAGCAAACAAAAACGTGAAAAAATGAAATGGAAAGACTTAATCGAACCATCTTCTATTCCGATTGCACTTACAGGATTTGTTTTAGCCTTTTCTTATAGTGGTATTTTATCCTTTATTCCTATTTATGCGAAAGAACTCGGTTTAAGTGAAATTGCAAGTTACTTCTTTATTGTATACGCACTTGTTGTTGTCATTTCTCGTCCATTTACAGGAAAGATTTTTGATCGCTTCGGTGAAAATGTACTCGTTTACCCTGCAATCATTATTTTCACAATCGGAATGTTCATATTAAGCCAAGCACAAACTTCATTTTGGTTCCTTGGCGCAGGTATGCTAATCGGTTTAGGTTACGGAACATTAATTCCGAGTTTCCAAACGATTGCAATTTCTGCCGCCCCAAACCATAGACGTGGTTCTGCGACAGCTACGTATTTTTCATTCTTTGATAGTGGTATTGGTTTTGGTTCTTTCATTTTAGGTATTGTCGCAGCGAAATCCAGTTATCATAATATGTATTTTATCGCAGCTATTATCGTTGCGTTCACTTTACTTTTATATTACGGATTACACGGACGAAAACAAAAATTCAAGAAACAACCTACAGACGGAAAAATTTCCGCTTAACGTTAATAAGGAAAGTAAACTTCCCCGTTTACTTTCCTTATTTTGTATTTCTTTCAAGACGAGCGTATACTTATAGTAGAAATAAAAAGGAGGGCCATATATGAAACTAAAAAAATCTCCCCTACTCTTACTTATACTAACATTCATATTTGTAATTACAGGGCTTGGGTTTACTTACTTCAAACATAATAAAACGACCCCATCAAAACATAATGTGACAAAAGAAAACTGGTTAAATGACCCTTACTTACGTTGGTCGTATACACATATGAAAGAATTCACTTTAGTTAATAACGTAAAAAACAACCCTGACCAAATTGCTCACTTCCCTTCCGCATTGCAAAACTTAGATGATTTTGCTGTGGAGCGTAGATTCGGAAATACAACTCCTCTAAAAAAACTTTTAGACGATAACAAAACAGATGCTTTTGTCGTTGTACATAATGGACAACTTGTTTATGAACGATATTTCAATGAGTATAAACAGAATGAACCTCATGGTATGGCATCATTAGCAAAAGTCTTTACCGGGGCAATTATACAATCTCTCGCTGAAGAAAAACGTATTGACTTAGAAAAAACAGCTGACACTTACATAAAAGAATTAAAAAACACACCGTTCGGTAATGCCACACTTCAGCAATTAATGGACATGCAAGTTTCAGCTGAATATCCTACTCATGGATATGAGCAACCTGGGCTAGAAAATCAAGATGCACAATTATATTTAGCTAGCAATATTTTACCCCGCGGCAAAAATTACGACGGTCCGATGAAAATTTATGATATGTTACGGGAAGCCGAAGAAACTGCACCGCCTGGTTCTTCCTTTTCTTACAATAACGGATCAACAGAAACGCTTGCTTGGATTATTAGAACTATTACTGGTAAATCACTAGCTGAAAATGTAAGCGAACGAATTTGGTCTCAAATTGGTATGGAAGAAAACGCGTATTACGTTACAGATGAAATGAAAATAGAACAAGCAAGCGCTGGCTTAAATGCAACTGCTAGAGATATGGCGAGATTCGGGCAATTACTATTAAACAACGGGGAATATAACGGAAAACAAATTCTCCCTTCTTCTATTACAGAAAGTGTAAAAAATGTACAAGAAGGTGAACTTGAAATTAGTATTGGCGCTTCTATTTCTTATCATAATCAATGGTGGATTCCCCACAATGAACAAGGTGCTTTCGAAGTGTTAGGTAGTTACGGACAAACACTTTACATCGATCCGAAAGCAAATATGGTAATCGTTCATTTCTCTTCTAACACAACGCCAAGTAATGAAATACATTCGGTTTATTCAAATATGTATATTGATATTGCACATCATTTAGAAAAGCTTCCACAGTAGTGGAAGCAGGAGTTTAAACCTTGCACAGTTATGACTATTCAATTGAACACTCGATCTGTTGTGCTAAAACGTCAATATAGTAAAAAAGGATCTCTCTTGATATAGAGAGATCCTTTTTTTTATTTCTTCTTCTTTTCTGTCGGTTGGCTTTGTTTAGCGAAATTAGATGAATCATCGAAATTTGGTTGCTTTTTACCTGCATTATTACTTCTACCTTTTCCCATATGTAATGCACCTCCCCTCATCCTTACTATTCCCAATAAAAAACTCCTCTTGCGTTCAGGAAAAAATTTTTATTGTCGCTTATTAATAATGTCCAACAGTTCTCGTAGTACTTCCAACACTCTCGGTTCTGCCATACCATATTGTATACTTTCAACCATAATGTTAATGGTGATCATCATGCTGAGCTTGATAAAGAACAGCTTGTGGATAAAAAACCGTACATTCCATACATGTGAAAGAAGTTTTAGTGGTATTTTGACTCATCCAAGCATATAAAGTAACTAAATACTTGCTTGGTACCTATCTGTTTGTTGCACAAAACCAACATCCCTAGTAATCTCTCGTAAGATATTTGGAGATAACAATCTTTAAAATTCTTAAGCAAATAATTGTAATTCATCAGATACAAGAATAGACATAAAAAAACGCTATCCTTTCCTATATATTTATAGAAAGAATAGGTTTTTTCATTTTAATAGTATTACTTGATAGTATTGGCATTCCTATTAAAGCTAATATACAAATAACATCAATAAACTTGTAACTATGCCAACCCAAATGCAAAGAATGAAACAATAACCCATAATGTCTTTAATTTTCAATCCCAGCACACCTAAAAGAGGTAATGCCCAGAACGGCTGAATCAAATTTGTCCATGCGTCCCCCCAACCTACCGCCATAGCGATAGTAGCCGGATCTACACCTAACTTCAATCCTGCCGGGACCTGCAGTGGTCCTTGTAAAGCCCATTGCCCCCCGCCAGATGGCGCCAATAAGTTTACCAGCCCCGCTGACCAATATGTAAATATATCAAATGTATCCTTTGACGCAATGGATGCCATCCATTCAATGATTGAGCTTCCCAAACCTGAACTACCTAAAACAGCAATAATCCCTGCATAAAATGGAAACTGTAAGATAATTGGAGAAATGGATTGCGCAGATTCTTTAAATCCTTGTGCAAAGTTACCAAGAGAACCATGTAGGAGCAAACCAAGTGACAAGAAAAACAAATTAATGATATTTAAATCTAAACTATGACCGTTCATGAATTCATAAACACAATACAACGTGCCGATTGCGCCTAATATTATTCCTAAAACTGGTGTCCATTCCAGTTTTTCCGCAGGAGTTAAACTTTTTTGAGGAGGTTTTACAAAAGAATTTGTATCAGTTTCGATTGCTTTATAGCTGATAATCCCACTTTTTGGAGCCATAAGTACAATAATAATTGGCATCGTGATGAATAGAGTGAAAAAAATAATTAAAGTAGAGTAACTAAAGATTGTTTGTGAGGTAGGAATAATTCCAATCATATCTACAAGAAAATGATCCTTTGTGGCAATTGTCAGGCCAATAGAACTGGAGAGACCTGCGCTATATAAGGCTGTCGGAGCATAAGCAGCAGCTACAAGTAATGGAAAATGTGCATTCGCATTCTTTTTTGCTACTTCCTTTGCAATGATAGCTCCCACAACTACGGCTAGCCCCCAATTGATATAGTATGCAATTGCACTGATCAAAAATGTCATCGTATAGGCCTTTTGAGGTGTATCGGCTAACTTTGCAACAGACTGCAAGGCTCTATTAATAAACGGGACAGAAGCTAACGTCATCCCTGTAACCATTAGCAATACCATTTGCATTGTAAACGTTAAATAAGTCCAAAACCCATCCCCCCAAGATTTTACGATTTTGTACGGATTTGAGGGATTCATCAACAAAGCTATAATGAAAGTAAATAAAGTGAGCAGCACTGCAATAACAAAGGCATCCGGGACATATTTCTGAGACCATCTCGAAAATATATTTGCACATCGTGTAAGCAACGATTCTTTCTTTTCTGGTTCTGAATTTGTCTCCATTAAGGAATGTTTCATAAATATTCTCCTTTCTAAATTTTAATAAGGTAAATATAAATAACATTCCACAAAAGAAAATAAAATCCTTTTGCACTTGCTGCATATTAATCAACTAGATCAATATTCAAATACCGTTCCTTTCAACCTTTCTGGGCATTACCAGCATTAGCGATAGCTGGTTTAGGTGCTCGTGACATTATGGGATTTTGTGTTGTGAACTTACTATATGCGGGTTTTATCATTAGTCTATGCTTCTTATTTATTTAAACGAAAAGCTAGTTTTATACTAGCTTTTTTACATAATAAATCACTTATTTTCCATGAAATTTATAATCTTCTCCCACTCTAACTCCGTAAGATGTAATGACTCAAATGCAAAAAAATCTTCGCACACTTTTTCAATTAGATGTGGATTTTCCCTCAAAAAATTCCACTGTAATACTTTAGGAAGAAAATGCATTTCATATTCTTTACTTCCCCGTACTACCTCATCAACTTCTCTTTCACAAATTCCTCTTATTAAATAATCATTTCTTAACTCTATTTGAATTTGCTGAAATGTTTCGCTGCATTTTTTCAATTGAAGTAAACACGTAACATACTTCCGAAAAAGTTCGCCATCATACTGAACACAGTTTATAATACGATCGACTTCATTCATAATGCACGAGCCTTTTCTTCTATTTGTAATAACCATTTCTCACGCTTTGATACTTTACTCGTTTTCACAGATTGAAACACTGACCGTTTTATATCGCGAATGCCACAAAAACGTAAAATACCTCTCTTCATCATAATCCAATCTGCTGATCGATATAACAATGCGACGTACCATAGAGGCGAGTCTAACGTATTAATAACCCATGCTTTTTTCCCTTGCAATAATCCTTTCGGCAGAGCCCCTTCATATTTATAAGCAAATCCAGCTACGAAAATACGATCGATAAATCCTTTTAAAATTGCTGGCATCCCCCACCACCATATTGGATAGATGAATAGAAGTGTATCTGCTTCTTCTACTAACGTTCTATACCGAGCTGTTTCCTCTTCATTTACTAAATCGCGTCTTTTCTTCTCTTCATTAAATACGAGGACTGGATCAAATTGTTCTTTGTATAAATCAAGTACGGTAACTGAATGATTTGTTTCCTGTAGTCCTTTTTGCACATGATTGAAAATCGCCGCGTTAAAACTTGAAGGGTTAGGATGAGCATATATAATTAGTACGTTCACTACAAAACAACTCCCTCTATACGTTAAAGTTTCTCCTTCTTTAATAACTTCTCTACAATTTGTACGTTTTTCGAACTTTGCAACAATCGATTTAATAATATAAGTAACTCTTCTTTTTTTAAATCTTTCAGTTTCTCTTTAACTGCACTCTCACCAGCACCTTGAATATCATAAACAACTGCCACCATATGTTTACAATAATTTTCATAGGGACACTCACAGTTACTTTCTGAAAAATCTTCGAGATCGATAACTACTTCATAATTCCCTGCATTTCCAGTAACGAAAGCAAACACTTTTTTATCTTGTATTTCAACATCTTCTACATGCCCATCTTCATAATATTCATATCCCTTATCTACAATGTACTTTGGGATCCATTTCGTTATATCTTTTAATAAGTAAGCGTACATAATTGTACCCCTTCCTTTAATTCCCTTTTGACTTCAAAAATCCTGCATGTTATTCTAATTACTGTTAAGTAGCAAGTCTACGTGACAAAACGACTGACACCTATTCGGCGAAGGTGTCTCTTTTCATTTGCAGCCGATATGAATTGCCTCTTTCAGGCACATTCAATTTTTGACACTACACACTCAACACCATTCCCTGTATCAGGCTGCTTTAGCAGTCTTTTACTCTACATACTCCGTTATTTTAAGAAAAAAAGAGAGCTTAGCTCCCTTTTCTCGCCTTATACAATACACCTTTTTCAGCATAGAGATATTCATCAGCTAATGTAATTTTCCCATCCAGTTTTAGTTCGTCTAATAATCTTGATAAATAAAATTGATGCAACATCTTTTTCGTGAATTTTCCTTCATGATGCGAAACGATATGTTCTTGAATATCTAACAATGATATCGGCTTATCTTGCTCTATCATATATTCATAAACTGTACTACGCAGTTTTACGTATTTTTCGAGTGTCACAGTAATGCGCAACCCCTTTCTTCTTAATATAAATTTTCGTAATCGGTTTTTTTGCAATAAAAAAACCTCTCCGATAAGAAGAAGTTACGTATATATCTTCGTCTTATCTCCCAGAACAAATATGTTCTGCTGGAATTAGCACCTGCATCGCGGTTGCTGGGTTTCATCGGGCCAGTCCCTCCACCTCTCTGGATAAGAAAATATTCACTTAATTCTTACTATACGTAATTCCACTTTAATTGTCAAACAAATATAATAAATATAACAAATTATATTTTCTTCCTTACTGTTCATACTACCCATATACGAACATGCAAGGAGGATTATGAAATGCATCAAAATGCTCGCGGATATGTACAAGATTCTTTTCAATCATTACAAGAAGCTAAAAATTGTTTAGAAGAAGCGCTCGAAACAGTTGAAAAAGATTTTAATCGCGCTCGTATTGAACAATCACTTTATGCTGTTGAACAAGCTATTCAACGTTGCGAGTACACCGTTCACATTTTAGAAAAAGATTAAAAACTTCCCATCTATTGATGGGAAGTTTTTTCAAATGGCATACTTCATAATTATTGCCGTTATGATTAAAAAATATACAGAATTAGCAATTTCTAAAATTCCTACTTTTATAATAGAAATTTTTTTGCCATACAACACAATTGCTCGAATGACACTTGGTATAAAAATAAGAGAACACCACGGATTAATCGCAAATACAATTATCGTTAATAAGATATGATATCCCCAAGATATAAGACGATACTTCGGGTTATTTTTTTCACGAATCATCGTTTTCACATAGAACGTACTACCTAAAAAGTATAAAAATGAAATAAGTGCAATGAATAAAGCTGTATGATCGATTTGCTTCATTGAAAAGTAATAACTAATTAACCCACCGATACAAAACACAATGATTGCACAAATATCATTTAATAGTGCTCTTTCATTTTTTTGACGGGCGTAATACATATTCACTATAAATAATGGAATCATTACTATTAAGAATAAAAGAATTCGCCACTCATATAATAAAGAAATCATCCCAAATAGGAACGCAATGCTGAAATAAACAATGGCAGCTTGTAAAAACTCTTTTTTTCGTCTTTGCTTTATGTACGTAAGAAATGGATACGTGGCTAAATAGATAAAAAACCACGCTAAAAACAATGGAATATGATAAATAGTAGGTTTCCCAAGTACGACACTTAATAAAAAAGGAATAACAAGCATGGCCCATGCACCATGTTGCTTCGGAATAACTAACTTCATTAACTATACACCTCACTTTTGAAAAAAGTTCTCACCTACCATTATACAAATAATTTTATATAATAACGGATGCATATTAAATCAATTTTTTGACAAAAAAATGCTCCTTACAATATGTAAGAAGCATGAAAGAGGCAAACGAATATGTAAGTCGCGACCCTACCTTATATGAGTATGCTTTTCTATGTCACGTTATGCTCATCTAATATACCGTATTTCTTTTTAAATCTTGTAAGAATCGTAATCCATGAAGTACTAAATAGTAATAAGAAAATAACATTCGAAATCGCATGGCTCAAATCAAAGTAAAAACTTGCGATATAATACGAAATGACAGTTTCCCACGTTGCTTCTCGTATAAAACCGAGAAGGCCCCAGAAATTCATAATCCAGCCAAATAAAAAGCCAACAATTACTCCGTAAAGAAGTCTTCCCCATAGCTTTTTCATAAAAAATGTATTACGAAGTAGACCTGCTATAAAACCAATCATGCCCCATGAAAACATTTGCCACGGTGTCCATGGACCTTGTCCTAAAAAAATATTGGATATGATTGCTGCTGTAGCACCAATCATAAAACCAGTTTCACTTCCAAATACAATTGCAGAAACGATAATGACAAAAGAAGTTGGTTGTACACTTGGTAAAATAGAAAATGGCACCCGGCTTACTGCTGCAATTGCCGCTAATACAGCAACGAGAACAATTTCACGTGAAACAAACGCCTTCCTTTCAAAACGGATATAGAAAGGTAACATAATAACAACTAATAAAAACAAACTACTTAACATGTAATAACCGTCCATAATAAGTGTAGTAAAGAGTAATGTGCCTATTATTACTGCAAAAATACATATTATGAATGCAACATATCGTTTGGACACGCTTCGTACACATCCTCCCACGTTAATGCATATGGCAATTCTTTTCGAATGAATCGATTAATAGATGTTGTATAAAAGAAGTTACCACTAAAAAATTCTTTCGGTGCATCATTCATAATGACTGTCCCATCAAATAACATCATACATTGATCCACGTATTTCGCTGCAAACTCAATATCATGCGTTGCCATTACAATTGTTGTACCTTCTTTTTGTAGCTTCCTAAATAGCTCTCCTACTCTTTCTTTCTTCCACGGATCTAGCCCCTTTGTCGGTTCATCCAGTAATAATAAAGTTGGCTTTGATAATAATGTCGTACATAACGCAAGTAATTGTTGCTCTCCTCCGCTACAATCGTGCGGATGGCGTTCTTTAAGCGAGTACAACCAAAACTGTTTTAGCGTATCTTCTGCTATTTCTTTTCCTTGTTCTCCGTATAATTCACGTGCACGTTCATACACCTCATCCCACACTGTATCAAATGTAAAATGATAATATGGATGCTGCGATACATACCCAATACTTTTAAATCGTTCTTTCGAATCAATTTTATGTATCACTTTCCCATTCCACTTTACTTTCCCTCTTCTCACTTTTTGCAAACCAGCTAAAAGCGTTAACAGTGTAGACTTCCCTGTCCCATTCTTTCCAACGAGCGCTACCCATTTTCCTTTTTCAATCGAAACTGATAAATCACGTAAAATAAGCGGACTATTTTTTTCGTACTGGAACGAAATATGCTCTGCGCTTAAAATTACCTCTTGCTTTTCACTTTGTGCTATTAGCTCATTTACATATGATATCGCCGAAAAATTATTCATTTTCATTTGCGCCTCTCGCACCGTAAACGGAATATCTCTCACATTCCACTCTAAAAATAGCCTTGGAATTTGCGGAATAAATGGACGGAATGTTTCTACTCCCCACATATTCGTAATAACAGTTTTAGGACTACCATCATACATAATACAGCCATTATCCATACAAACAACGCGTGTTGCAAGCGGGATAACTTCATCTAAACGATGTTCACTTAAAATAATCGTAATTCCAAGTTCTTCATTAATCCGTTTTAATAATCCTAAAAACTCTTTTGCAGCAATTGGATCTAACTGCGCTGTCGGTTCATCTAATAATAGCAATTTCGGCTGCATAACTAATACCGCAGCTAAATTAACAAGTTGCTTTTGCCCACCAGATAACATGTGAACAGATTGATGCAATAAATCTTGAAATCCTAAAAAGCTAATAAGCTCTGCTATTCGTTTTTGAATAATATGTGATGGTAACCCAATATTTTCTAAAGAAAATGCTAATTCTTGAATAACTGTATCCATTACGAGTTGATTTTCTGGATTTTGAAATACCATACCAATTTCTTGAGCAGATAACAAATCAGGTACATTTTCTAATAAAGTACCATCATAATATGTATCCCCAGTACGCTTACCAATTGGAAGTAATTCTTTTTTAAAATGTTTTAATAAAGTCGTCTTCCCGGATCCTGATTCGCCGGCAAGTGCAATAAACTCTCCTTTTTGAACAGAAAGAGAAATATGCTGTAACGCTTTTTCGTTTTCATCAGCATATACAAATGATAAATTGTTTATTTCTGCATGCGCCACCATAACCATTCCCTTCCTTCCATTATAATTGGCAAACTAATAAACATCGTAAATACGATAAACATCATCCCATCGTATTGCTGAAATAAAATAGATTCGACTTTCGGATAAATGATTAACTTTCCTCCGCCATACGTACTACATATGATAGCAATTATAAATAGAATACTTAAATAACTGAGCGTATACCAATCTCGTTTTTCCATTCTATAGCGAATATATGTCGTACGTTTCGTTACACCAAATCCACGAGCTTGCATAGAATCTGCCGTTTGCAGTGCATCTTCCAATGAACAAATTAATAATACTTGCAGCAATTGCATACCATTTTTGACGCGTTCAATTATCGAACCTGAATCTACCTGCACACCTTTCGTCTTTTGAACGAGTGTGATTTTCTTTAATCGCCTTATAAACAAAGGAACAAATCTCACTGTAATCATCGTTAACAATGCAACTTTCGGTGAAATTCTTGAAAACAAATATAAAAATTTATGACTGGAAATAATATCATTGTATGACGCAAACGTAAACATAACTGCAACTAGTAATAACCCCATTACTATTCCAAACATAATCGCCTCAAGCTTAATACGGCTATCACCTAACCAAAATAATGTCGTTCGGCCTCTATGCGTTAATAACGAATTAAATAAAATGACCATAAAAAAGAAAATAATTGTGCTTGGTAACATCTTTCTTATCTTTTCGCTATTCCCTTGCATCACATTTAAAATAACAATTAATAGTATTGCTCCAATTAAAAAAAGAGGATGAAGACACATCATACATAGTATCATCACCCCGATATAATAGAAAAAATTCACAAAAGGATGTAAAGAAGAAAAACTTATTTTCATAGCCCTTTACCGAATGCCTTTCTTATTGTAATACGTATACCCACTCAATTGTATCTCCTGGTTTTACCGTAGCTACACCAGCACTATGGTTTGGAAAAGCACCGTTCACACGATATTTCCATCCACTAGTATCCGCAATATCTTTTTCATATAAATCATTAATACCTTTTACATAAATACTATCTCTAGATCCGCTTGCATCAACATCTAATCCTGTACGTTGCAATACTTTATACACTGTATCGCCTTCTTGTACATCCATCTTTTTCGCACCCATTATATATCCGTTATTTCCTTTTACCGAGATTGTTACTTGTTTTGCTTTAGGTACTGGTGGTACTGGTGGTGGTACTGGTGGTGGCACTGGGTTTGGTGGTGGTACCGGTGTTGGTGGAGCTGGTACACTATTATTCTCTTCTGACTTTTTCTTTTGCTCCTGCTTCGGTGTTTCTTTCGGCTGATTCACAACCTTTGCTTCTTCTTTTACTTCTGGTGCTTTCGGTTGTTGTTTCTCTTCTTGTGCTTGTTGCTGCTCTGGTTGCTTATTTACAGCCGGCTGTTCTTTCGGTTGTTCCTGTTGTTTCTCTTCTTTCTTTACCTCTGGTTGTGCCTGCGGCTTTTCCTCTTTCGGCTTCTCTTCTACTTTTTGTTCTTGTTTCTCTTTCTGCTCTTCTTGCTGCTTTTGCTCTGATTCAGCTTGCTTTTCTTCTGTTTTTTCTTCCGGCTTCGCTTCATCTTTTTGTTCTTCTTGTTTCGCTACCTCTTCTTGCTTCGGTTCTACCTTCTTCTCAGGCTTTACAGCTGCCTCTTCACATCCGGCAAGTAGCCCAAGCGAAAGCAGTAAAGAAATGAACCATTTCACCTTACTCATCCTATCTCTCACCTTTCATACGAAAATTAGGAGCAAATAATTGCTCCTAATTTTTTGTTAAGCTGCTTTACGTCTCCATAATACATATGCAGAAGCAATACATAATACACCCATACCTACTTCTGTTGCTGCACTATGAGAAGATGCTCCTGTTTTTGGTAGACTGTTACCGTTTCCGATTTTTTTATTCTTAACCGGTTCGTTATCTACAACTACTTTTAGATTTTCATCTTTTGTTTCTTGTTGTACTTGGTTTTGTTCTTTCGGTTCTTCAGTAACTTCTTTTTCTACTACATTATTTTCTGGTTCAACGACCTTTTCTGGCTCTTCAATCGGTTTTGGCTTAATTACATCACCAGCGTCTACATTAGACCAATCATAAATAGATTTTCCCATTTCCTTAAATTGAAGTAATGCTAAAAGAGCCTGTTCTGTAGCCATTCCGTTACCATTTTGATCACTTGGTAACCATTTAAATTCACCATTTGAAAGTTGATATGATAATAGGTTTTGCATTGCCTTATGAAGACGATTTTGATCTACATCTTTAACAAGTGATAATCCAATAATTGCTTGCGCAGTACTATTTGAATTTTCTTGTCCATCAGCTGAAAAACCGCCATTTTGCAGCTGTTCGTTATATAAATACGCAACAGCTTTTTGTATAGCTGGTTTCACATCTGATCGCTCTTGATAAGGAGCTAATGCTGATAAAACCATACCTGTTACATCAACGCTACTAGCACTATCTTTACTACCTGAACTATTATAAGTCCATCCACCGTCTGTATGCTGATTATTTAACAGTGCTTCCACTAGAGCAACTCTGTTCCATTTTGATTCAACTGGAATCTCATACTTCTTCGTATCAAATGCAAGTAAAGCAAATGCATAACCTGTAACAGAATTCACTTTATCTGACTCATACAATTTTTGAACTAAATTATGTCCACCTACATTTTTAGGGTCTGCACTCATTGCATTCATCATAATAATTGTTCTAGCTAAATCTGTCGCTGAAAAACGATTAATGCGCTTTTCTACTTTTTCAGTTACTGACTTAACATAATTTAATTTTGCCTCAATTGGCACATTCTTTCCAGAACGAGAAAGCGCTACAGCTACCCAATCACTTTCAATTCCATCTTGTAACATCTTGTCTGATGTTTTAGAAATGGCTTCATTTAATTGTGCACTTGGAACTTGAATGTTCTCTTGCTGTGGTTGTTCTGG